>JARLGN010000107.1 GCA_031292775.1 Acidobacteriota bacterium
CCCGAAAAGCCACCCTCACGAGGTCATCTTATTATCTGATGGGATGGACCAGAACCGCAGCGTTTCCGGTAAGGTGGCCTACGAACAGACCTGCATGAGATGCCATGGCGCGACCGGCAAGGGTGATAAGAATGCGGACAAATTCTTTAACGTCACGATTCCGCGGCTCAGCTCAGCCGAGGTGCAAAGCAAGTCCGACGATGAGTTGAAAGAGATCATTACCAAGGGCAGCCGCGCGATGGCCCCCGTCGAGATCGATGAATCCGGGTTCCGGCATCGTCTCCCGCCGCAAGATGTGGACGCCGTGATTGCTTTCGTGCGCACGCTGAAGCAGTAGTTTGGTCACGTGGGTGGCGCCCCGATACATCGTGGCGCTCCGGCAATACGCGCAACATTTCTGTCCACGCGTCCCAACTCTGGCCTTTTTAGGGTCGCCGACATAAAAGGCAATGCCGGCGCCACCCTCGGGTGCCACGCAAGCCCCTTTCCCATTCCATTCTCGGGGAAAGCAGGATTACTTGCAGCTTCGGCTATTCTCGCGCACGAAGTCGGCCAGTTGGCCCTGCCCCTTCTTTTCCATTGGTTCGTCGAGGGTCTTCCACGTTGCCTTGGGATAGTCTTTCACGATTGCCGCACAAGCCTTCAAAGCACCGTCGGCCCCAGCGGTATATACGGCAACTTTGTCCCCGGCTTGATCCGGATGCTCAATAATGAAGGCGGCGCTTGATAGCGTGAGGCATTTTGCTTCAAGGGTGGGGCAACCCCCATAAGCGTTTACCTAAGACCGCGACGGTACCAGCCGCGTAGCGGCGTAAGATCGTAGCCCACGGCGTAAGCCGTGGGTCAAACGCGAACGATGACCGCCAGCCCCAGAGGGGCGAAAGAAAGGGACCCTGGGCTTTGGATGCGACAATCATGGGGTCTCGCCCTACTCACCTCGATTTACTTCTTTCGCCCCGCTGGGGCTCGTCGCGGGGGCGCTCCCTTGACCCACGCCGTGGGCTACGGTCTTCCGGCCCTCCGGGCCTGTGAGGAGAGCGCATCAATTCAGACGGAAGCCTTAACTTAACGCTTAAGAGGGCAAGCCCCACCGTGCGTTATACCTTGCGGTTGATTGATGAGGTGGTCACTGAAGCAAAGCGCTTTCTTTCGGGGGGTGATTTTGCAAGCGGATTCGGCCAACTTCCCGGGGTTTCGCACCAACTGGCGCATGGTTACTACGAGTTTTCGGTACTTCGACAGTATTTCCCCTGGCACGGCGGGGCGAATTCAAAATTCAAGATTCAAAATTCAAGACACTACTCTCGAAATTCAAGGTTAAAAACACCGCTTTTGAAATTCGGGACTCAAGATTCAAGACACCACATTTGAATTTCAAGACTCATTCGGATTGTCTGATTTGAAATGGTGAAATTAGAACCTTGAATTCTCCGTCTTGAATTTTGAATCTTGAATTTTGAATTCTCAACCTCCCGACTGCTTCCTCTTCCAGGCTTCAATGACTTGCATCCTCTCCTTCAGCCTCTTTTCAAAGCCCTGATCGGTGGGGCGAAAATATTGCCGGTCTTTGAGGTTGTCGGGAAGGCACTGCATGTCGGTCAGCTTTTCTTCCGCTTTGTGCGCGTACTGATACCCCTTGCCATAGCCAAAGTTTGCCATCATTCCCGTCACCGCATTGCGCAGGTGCAACGGGACGGGCTCCGCCATGGATTCCTGCGCATCACGCGCGACTTCGCCATACCCGACGTAGAGCGCGTTGGATTTGGGCGCGAGCGCGAGGTAGACCACGGCTTCCGCAAGCGCCAGGTTTCCTTCCGGCATCCCCAGAAAATGCACGGCCTGCATTGCTGCCACGGTCACGGCCAAAGCATGGTGATCAGCCATGCCGATGTCCTCCGAGGCCATGCGAATCACGCGGCGCGCGATATAGAGGGGATCTTCTCCCGCTTCCAGCATGCGTCCCAGCCAGTAAAGCGCGGCGCTGGGATCGGAGTTGCGCACGGACTTGTGGAGAGCGGATATCAGGTTGTAGTGCTCTTCGCCGGACTTGTCGTAGAGCAGCATCTTCCGCTGGATGGCGTCTTCAATCAGGGATTCGGTGATGGTGGCGTGACCTTCGGTGTCGCGTGCGGCGGCGGCCACGGCGGTTTCCAGCGTGTTGTAGGCCGCGCGAGCGTCACCGTTGGAGAACACCGCGATTTGCCGCAGAAGGTCATCGGTAATCTCGACATGCTGAGCGCCCATGCCGCGCTGTTCATCGTTGAGGGCGCGGCGGAGAAGCGTCTGCACCTCATCGGTGGAGAGCGCGGAAAGCATGTAGACCTTGGCGCGCGAAAGCAATGCGGCGTTGACTTCGAAGGAGGGATTTTCCGTGGTGGCGCCAATCAGCACAATGTCGCCGCGTTCGACGTAGGGCAGGAACGCATCCTGCTGAGCCTTGTTGAAGCGGTGAATTTCGTCGATAAAAAGCACGGTACGGCGGCCGTAATGGCGCGACTTCTCCGATGCTGCCATCACCTCTTTGATTTCCTTGATGCCGGAAAGGACGGCGCTGAAGCGTAAGAAGTCACTGCGCGTTTTGCGGGCAACAATGGTGGCGAGAGTGGTTTTCCCGGAACCCGGCGGCCCCCAGAGAATCATTGAGCCCAATTCGTCGCGCTCGATTTGGCGCCGCAACGGTTTTCCCGGCCCCAGGATATGAAGCTGGCCCACATAGTCTTCAATAGTTTCAGGCCGCATCCGGTCGGCCAGCGGCGAGGGCGTGGAGGCGCGAGGCGTTGCGCCGTCGGAGTGGCCGGTGGGTGTGGGCTCGAATAAGCTCATAGGGATTGGTTCAACGGGTCATTTGGCCATCGAGTCATTGAAAAGCTGTCAGTTGTCCGTCGTTAATTGTCCGTTACGAGAAATGCGCGGCACTCTAAAGCCTTAAGTCAATGACCACTGACAACGGACCACGGACGGTATTCAAATGGCTCAATGACCCGATGGCCAAATCACTCAATATTTAAATCCCCGCTGTCTTGCTGCCTCATAGAGAAAGATGCTTGCCGCGGTGGCCGCGTTGATGGAATCCACTTCCTTGCGGATGGGGATGCTCAGAAGTTGATTGGCGTGCCGGGCGATCTCCTGCGGCAAACCGGTAGATTCGCGTCCGACAAGGATGGCGATCGGTCCTCTCAGATCCGCCTGAGCGAGTGATGACGGGCTGTTGCGCTCCGCCGCCACCAGGCGAACGTGTACGCTCAGAAACGGCAAGGCCGCGTTCGGATCGAGACCGCAAACCAGCGGCAGGCGAAAGATGGCACCGGCGGAGGAGCGCACGGCCTTGGGATTGAACGGGCTTACCGTCTCCTGCAACGTCAGAAACGCGGTGGCGGAAAACGCCAGAGCGGTGCGCATCATGGTGCCCAGGTTGCCCGGGTCCTGAAGCCGGCAAGCCACAACCAACAGGGGATTGCGGGCGGCCACAATCTCCTCCAGCCGATAGGCGGGGAACTCCACCAAAGCCGCGATTCCTTGCGGGGACTGCGTTTGGGCAACGCCGTCAAATAAACGGTCAGGGACGTGCGTCACTTCGGCTTCCGCCGGCAGACGCTGGAGCAAATGGGAGAACTTTTCCGCCGCCCCGCTGGCCACCAGCACGCTGTGGGTCGTAACCCGAGGGGCCGCGTTCAGCGCTTCCTCCACCAGGAACGGTCCTTCCACCGCCAGCCAACCCTGTTTGGTGGTCCCGTCGGCGAGAGCTCGCCGGAAGACCTTGAGCAGGGAATTGGTGGGGCTGGTGACTTCTCGCGGATTTGCCGAAAACATGCGGTGACCTTTTGCTCTTTATTTACTGCCATCCCAGCTTAACCCCACGGCGCGGCGAAGTCGAGGCTTGGCATCGCCGCAGGTGTCTTGGAGTGCGGCCGCGAAGCTGCCGCCTTTCAATAAATGTGATCTGAGCAAAGTTGCAACGGCTGCCGCCTATCAATAACTACGATCTGCCCGCGATTTGAAGGTGGTGGTTGGCGCCTACGGTATTCCAAGGCGGCATCTGCTGCTACCGCACTCAAGGCGCCTGCGCGCACGGAACGGAATCCACTTTCCCGCGCGAATCGTTTTTCCGCGGCCGCGGGTGAGACGCCTGCGTTCGAGGTGCGCCCGCGCTACTGCTAATTCCAAGAGAATAGTGGCCGCCCGCGTGTGATAGAATCCCCGCGTTTTCATGCTTGTCTATTGTCAACCACGGAGGGTCATCCATGCGAAGGCTCGTATTATTCCTGATCTTGTTTGCTGTTGTGCCCGTTATGCATGCCCAGGAATTGAGTGGGCTGCTTTCCGATCTGACCAAACCCCACGACTATGTTTTGAAGCGTGTCTCCAGTTGGGACCGCACCGGTGGCAACGCCGACGCGCGCAAAATTGCCCCTGGGGAAACCCTCACCGTGCTTGATGAGTCCGGCCCCGGTGTTATCACTCATGTGTGGATTACCGTTGCCAGCAGGGAAAAGATGCACCTGAAGAAACTGGTATTGCGCATGTATTGGGACAACGAACCCACTCCCAGCGTGGAGGCTCCCATTGGCGACTTCTTTGGATTGGGCCTCGGAGAGTATTTCACCTATCAATCCCTGCCTCTGGCCGTGAGTTCGGTAAAAGCCTTGAACTCATTTTTCCCTATGCCTTTCCAGAAGAAGGCCAGGATTACGGCGACCAACGAAGGCACCGAGCCGGTGGGAGCGTTCTATTTCAATATCGACTATCGCGCCTATCCACATGCCTTGCCTGCCGATACGCTCTATTTCCATGCGCAGTACCGGCAAGCTGCTCCCAACCATGGGTGGACCAACCACTGGGAGTTTGATGGGGATCCCCTCGTTAACGGGAAACCCAATCTGACCGGGGAGGGAAACTACGTTTGGCTTGAGGCCACGGGACGCGGGCATTTTGTTGGCGTCACCATGTCGGTGCTTCAGAACCAGGATCACTGGTGGGGCGAAGGCGACGACATGTTTTTCATCGACGGCGCAAAGCTGCCATCGATTAATGGTACGGGATCAGAAGATTACTTTCTGGGTGCATGGGATTTTGGCGACAAACCGTTTTCCTATGAGCTGATGGGCGCGCCGGTGAAAGGCGATGAAGTGGCGGGGAGCCATTCGTCGGTCTATCGCTTCCATTTGGATTCGCCGATTCCCTTTACCAAATCAATTCGCGCCACCATTGAGCATGGGCACGCCAATCATCGTTCGGATAACTACTTCTCCGTTGCCTATTGGTATCAAACGGAGCCACACGCTCCTTTCCCGGCATTGCCACCTGTCGAGGAACGGCTTCCCAAGCTCTATCCCGTGGGCGGACCGGGGAACGCGGGCAAGTGAGATTATCGGGTCATCGGGTGATCGGGCCATCGGTTCATCGGCGCATTATTCCTGGTGTGGTTCTTCATTTTTGCCTTTTGCGTTTTGCCTTTTGACTTTCTCTTGCGCCTTGGCCGCACGCTGCCGGTGTGGTCCCTGTAATACGTTTTCGAGTTGCTGCCCTGCGGCGAGACGATCGATGTTTGCGGCGATGAGCTTGAATCGATTGTCTTGCGTACCTTTCATCCATCCGGCAACGTGCGGCGTCATCAGAATGTTGTCCAACTTATGGAACGGAAAACGCGAGGGCGCGGTTGGGCGTTTGTCCTTGGGATACTGATACCAGACGTCGATGGCCGCGCCCTGGATGCGGTGGGTTTGCAGGGCATGGTAAAGGGCTTCTTCCTCGACAACGGGACCACGCGCCACGTTGATCAGGCAGGCGGTGCGCTTCATCAAACCGAATTCCCGCTTGCCGATCAGCCCGCGAGTATCCTCATTAAGGGGGCAGGCGATGACCAGATAATCCGCGGCTCTCAATAGGTCGCGGAATCCGCCACTCCCCTCGTAAGAGTCGACGTGCTTCGGCTTGCGGGCGGGGGGATGGGCGCTGATCACCCACACTTTCATTCCAAACGCGCGGGCCCGCGCGGCCACTTCCTTTCCGATGTGTCCATAACCGATTAAGCCGAGAGTCTTCCCCTGAATTTCCGCCGGGGGTGGGGCGCCCCAAAGGGAGCTTTCGTACCACACGCCGCGGCGAAAGTGCGCGTCCATTCTCATGAGGTCACGATTCAGCGCCAGGATCATCATCATGACGTATTCACCAATGGCGGGCCCATGGAAGTAAGCGTTGGCAACAGTGGTGTGCGGGCTGATCGCGTTCAGGCAGAAGCCGTCGACGCCTGCACCCGTAGACTGGAGCAGCTTCAGCCGGGGCGTGGCGCGTGCCATGGGTTCAGTGAAGACGCTGCCCACCACCACGTCCGCGCGCGCCAATTCTGGGGGGAGCGTGCGTTTTCGGGCAGGATCAGTGATCGGCCAGAAGCGGCAAGGCGTGTGAACATTCTTCCGCAAAGGCTGCAGGCCTTGCGAGGCAATCCAACCCCACAGGACAACGTTCAGGGGCGGATGGCTGTTTCCTTTTGGCATCAGCTATACCTCACTTGTGACAGATAACTTCCCATGGGAATACGGAGCTTCCCTGAACCTTCAAAATAGGTCCGCGCTACACTCAAAAGATATTCGCTAAATATGACGTAAATTTATAGGTCCCGGGCGCGCCCACTTCGCGCCGCCGCCGCCAAAGGCTGACTGATACCCTTTCGCCGGCCCCTTGGATTGCGGCTTCCGGCAAGCTCGCGACTCTCTTGACGATTCGGAATTTCCCCGTCAATATATTATCCTGGTTTCATGTGGGCCTGTAGCTCAGCTGGGAGAGCACATGGTTTGCAACCATGGGGTCGGGAGTTCGATCCTCCCCAGGTCCACCACTTATCCCATTGAGCCGGTGGGGTTTAAGTGATGATAGCCCCTCCATCCAAGG
>JARLGN010000108.1 GCA_031292775.1 Acidobacteriota bacterium
GCCCTGGCTGTGGACCCCGAAGACACCAAGACGCTCTACGCCACGATTGGCGAGGCGAGGCAATCCGCTCTCTACATCTCGGTTGACTGGGGCGCTCATTGGAAACGCACGGAGCGGCTCATTGCCGGCCCGCGAAAAATCTTCGTCGATCCTCGTTCACCACAAAAGGACCGCACCCTGTACGTCGTGGGGAACAATTCCGTCAGCATCCGAAGGGGCGGCAGGTGGGTGCAGGGCCCGGCACCGGCTGGCGTGGCCCGGTTTATCGATGCTTCAGCAGGGTTCTCCGCCGATGGCGAGTTGACCATTTATGCGGTGACGGAGGTGAACACCTCCGGAGGGGTCACCGGAATCTTCATATCGAGCAATGGCGGTGCCGCTTGGAGCAAGGCCAGCGATGCCTTGCTCCACCTTGCGGACGCGGCTCCGCCCGCCCCTGATTTCACCTCCGTGGCAACCTGCTTGCGTCATCCGGAGGTTGCCTACGTTTCCTACGAAGGGCTGCATGTGGGAAACAGTATCTTTCATGGCGTGGCAAAAACCAGCGACGCCGGCGCAACCTGGGAACTGGTTTGGAAAGAGACCCTCACGCCCGCGCCCAACGTCCATGATGCGTGGATCTCCGAACGCTTCGGAACCGATTGGGGCGAGCCTGGGATTTCTCTGGGCGTGGCGCCGAACAACCCTGACATTTGCTACCGGACCGACGACGGGCGCACGATGCGCACGCTGGACGGCGGCCGTACCTGGGAGGCAGTCTACTCCCAGCGCCAACCGGATCACACCTACACGACGACGGGGCTGGACGTCACTACCAATTACGGCGTTTTCTTCGACCCCTTTGACCCCCATCGGATGTTCATCGCCTACACGGACATTGGCTTGTTCCGCAGCGAAAATGCTGGTCAAAGCTGGACCAGCGCAACCCTCGGAGTGCCGCTCCGCTGGACCAATACGACGTACTGGATCACCTTTGATCCCACGGTCAAGGGCCGCGTTTGGGGGGTGATGAGCTACGTGCACGACCTGCCGCGTCCCAAGATGTGGCGGCGTACTTCGCCCCAAAGATACGCCGGTGGAGTTTGCGTGAGCGACGATGGCGGCCGCACGTGGCGTCCGTCAAACAACGGGATGCCGCCCACTGCCGCGACGCACATTCTGCTTGATCCCACCAGCCCGGCTGACGCGCGGGTCCTTTACGTGACCGGCTTGGGCAAAGGCGTCTTCAAGTCTGTGGACGGCGGAAAAACCTGGGCAATTAAGAACCAGGGCCTGCCCGCGCCTGAGCCGTTCGCCTGGCGGCTGGCGCGCGATAAGAATGGAGTTCTGTACGTGGTCATTGCGCGCCGCAGCGAAGATGGCAGCTTCGGGAACCCTCAAGACGGCGCGCTGTACCGCTCGCGGGACGGCGCCGAACACTGGGAGAAAGTCCCATTGCCGGAAGGCGTGAACGGTCCGAACGGCATTTCCATCGACCCGGACGGCGTAAATCGGCTCTACCTTGCCGCCTGGGGCCGCAATCTATCCACGGGGGCCGTGGATGGCGGCATCTATGTTTCCACGGATGGCGGCGCGACATGGCGCAACAAACTCTCGCGCGATCAGCACATTTATGACGTCACCATCGATCCCCGCGATCCGCGCATTCTTTACGCCTGCGGTTTCGAATCTTCCGCCTGGCGCTCCACTGACCGCGGCGAGACCTGGACACGCATCCGTGGCTACAACTTCAAATGGGGCCACCGTGTGATTCCCGATCCGCAGAACCCCGCCATGATCTACGTCACTACCTTTGGTGGGAGCGTTTGGTACGGTCCCGCGGAGGGCGATCCCCAGGCCGTGGAGGACATCGTCACGCCCGCGGTGGGATACGGCAAATGAACATTGGCGGTTAGTCCGGAATTCTCACTATGCATGGAAAGACTTTGGTGGCGCGCGGAAGGGTGGGCCTTGAGCCCCGCCCTTCCCTGGAGTTTCTACGTTTCTAACCAGGAAATTGACACCGACCTTGGGGCCGGTAGATCCCTGTGTGCGTCGGCCATAGCCGTGAATACCTTTACCCTCGCCCTTTTGGGAACCGACGAATGTAGATTCAAAACCAAACTCAAAATTGATAATGCTTCCTCCCTCGCCCCCTTGGGGGAGAGGGGGGACCGCAAGGCGGGGGGTGAGGGGGTCTCTACCAACTTGGATGCTCATCGGCCCGAGATTTAAAAGCAGGCCAAAAGGCAAAGCGTAAAAGGCAAAAATCGAAAGACCTACGCCAGTTCCGTCTCGCTCGGATTCCCGCGATTGCTTGTCCCTCGTCACTTGCCAGTTGTCGCTGCACCTCGGTTTCTGACCCCCTCACCCGTCCCGCCCCCGCTGGTGAAAGCGCGGGTTGCGGGCCACCCTCTCCCCCAAAGGGGCGAGGGAGGTAAATTCAAATTCCCTCTCCCCTAGGAAAGGGAGAACCCGATTTTGAGCGCGACACCACGGGCGATGATGTTTTCCCTCTCCGAGGGAGGCTGTTTCAAAACTAGGTATTTTCTACTTGTGCACAGCGTAAGTCATTGAATATCCGTTCTAAAAAAGGTGATTTTGCCACATTTGAAACAGCCTCGAGGGGAGAGGGTGGCCGAGGGACGAGGTCGGGCCGTTGCCCGCCGAAGGGGCACTGGCAGGAGGTTCACGACATCGGCTTCGGCCCGCAGGCGGGTGAGGGGTCTTTCACGGGCGGTAAGAATCCTCGCCTACGGGTCAGACTCCGCTCTTTAGATCTCGGACGGCAGCGCGCACCTTGGGAATCAGTGCGCCGTAATCCTTGGGGGAAGCTTTTTCGAGGAATTGCTGATAGTAGCGCAGCGCCTGGGCCTTGTCGCCTGCCTTATCAAAGAGCACACCGAGGTTCAAGAGAGGTTCCGCTTCTGCAGGGCCAAATTCAATGGCCTTCTCGAAGTCGCGCTGTGCCGCGTCGCTATCGCCGCGTTGAACGGCCACCAAGCCCAGCCCGTTATACGCAGCGCTGTAGTGATCGTTCTGGAGGTTGATGGCTTTGAAAGCTCTTTCCGCCTCATCGACGTGCCCCAACTGCAATTCCGCCGTGCCCAGGTTCCGCCAGTTTTCCAGGTCAGTGGGATTCGTCTCCCGGGCGTGCGTCATGGCGTCCACAGCCTTATCCAGTTGGTGAAGACGCAAGTAGAGCTTACCCAACCGTGAATAGATAAGATCGGTGAAAATGTGCCGGTCGATGGCGCTCTGATAGACCTCGACCGCCCGCTCATACTGGCCGGCGCGTTCCTCCGCCATGGCCAGGCAGACATTCGCCATAGGGTTGCCGGGATCCTGACGAAGAGCCAGCTCCATGGCCCGGGCAGCGCCCGCGTTATCGTGCGTATTCAGGAATTCCTCCGCCCGCTGGATAATCTTCAGAACCACGATGCGGTCCTTGGGGTCAGGGGCGTCGGAGCCGAGCTGGATTTCATGCGCCGCACCCCCGCTGACATATCCCAAAGACTCCAGCTCCTGGCGGGTTTGTTCGTCCACCGGCACGGTAGTCACTTTCTCGGTCTTCGCATGCGTGCCGGCAATCTCCCAGATCTTCTTTTGCAGTTGGTCGGCATCGGCGGGATGATTGGGGATCAGGTTCTCGGTCTCACCGGGATCGCGAGCGAGGTTGTAAAGCTCGGGGTGCGGCGCCAGGATAAATTTCCAGGTGTCCGTGCGCATGGCACGCAGCTCCGACCATCCCATGTAGGTGCGCGGATAGAGCGTTTCCCCGTAGGAATAGTTCGATCGCACATGGGTTCCCTGCTGGATGAGGGGCCAAAGGCTGACACCTTGCGCCTCGGGCGACGCGGGCAGGCGCAGGAATTCCATCACCGTCGGGTGCAGGTCGATGGACCGAACCTGGTCCGATATAACGTTGCCGCGCGGTACGTCCGGGCCCGCCACGATCAGAGGGACGTGCAGGGTGGCATCGTAAAGGAAGATGCC
>JARLGN010000109.1 GCA_031292775.1 Acidobacteriota bacterium
ACCCCAAACATCTGCCGCCGCGGCCGGCCGATTTACCGGCTTATCCCAATGGCCCCGGGTAGACGTAACCCCGCTTGCCCAGGCCGGGCGTCCGGCAACTTGGTGATGAAGCGGTTGGAAAAGAGTTACAGGCCATCCTCCTAACGAAAACGCGGGGAGGATGGCCAATTGAATATACGAGGCCCCTACTATGATACGCACAGATAATTGCCTGGCAAAACTCGACCGAATGAAGAAGACCCTCCACCACCAGGAAGGCGATCGCGTACCCATCAGCGACTTTTTTTGGGGCAGCTTTCTAAAGCGCTGGCGTGACGAACTGGGTCTTGCGCTCGATACGGACATCTACCGTTACTACGATCTGGATTGGATGAACATTACTCCAAACGTGGATCCGCACATCAAGCCCTTCGAAATCCTGGTGGAAAACAGCGACGAGATTGTGGTGCGCACAGGGTTCGAAGCCGTCATCCAAAAGATGCTGGCTTATCCCATGCCCGCCTTCCTGAGGTTTGAAACGGATACCATCGAGAAGATGGCAGCATTCCAATTCGATGATCCCTGGGACGAGCGCCGCTACTTTAATGCCGGGGACGACCAGATCAATGGAGTAGGAGATGGTTTCGCGCGCAATACGCCTGCCTTTGTCGATCGCGTCCGGGGTGCATGGGCGGATTTTCCAGTATTCGGAGGAGTTTGCGAGGGCCATGAAATGCTGTGGCGCATCATTGGCTCGGAGAACACGCTGCTCTGGATGGGATTGCATCCGGACCACATTGCGCGCTTCGTTGAACGCATCAACACCTTCTCGCTGGAAATCGTGAAAGCCCAGATCAAGGCCGCGTCCGGTATGCTGGATGGCATGGTGATATGGGGCGACGTCGCATACAAGAACGGGATGCTGTTCTCGCCCGACTTCTGGCGGAAAAACTTCAAGCCCGGCGTCAAGGCCATTATCAACGAGTGCCACAAGCACGGGCTGCCGGTCATTTACCATGGCTGCGGGAACCCCAGCAGGATTTTTGAGGACTTCATTGAAATTGGCGTCGATGCCTACAATCCGCTGGAAGCGAAGGCAGGCCTGAACGTCATCGACTTACGCCGGAAGTTTGGCCACCGCATGGGATTCTGCGGCAACATGGATGTGATGCTTTGGGCCGACGGAAGCCGGCAGGAAATCAAGGCCGCCGTTCTCACCAAACTGAACGCCGCCAAGGGAGGCGGCTATATCTTCCAGTCGGACCACTCTGTCCCCAGCAGCGTTTCCGGCCAGAATTACGATTACGTTGTGCGCCTGGTGAGAGAGTACGGAAAATACCCTCTGCAACTCGGCGAGTACGACATCGCATTCTCAGATGCGGCGTAAACGCGGAAATGGAAAGGCCGAAAATCGAAACTCGAAATTTGAAACTCGCTACGAATTTCGTGCTTCGAATTTCAAGTTTCGATCACAGAATGTGCGGATGTTGGCCGCAGAGCATACTAATTTATGACCGTACCAGCACCCACCGAGTCCGGGACGATTCTAACCAGGGATATTTGCCGGCACCACACCATGGGCACGTCGGTCATTCACGCCGTGGATGGCATCTCCTTTTCGGTGCAGGGGGGAGAATTCATCGCGCTGCTGGGAAGCTCGGGCTCGGGAAAATCCTCACTGCTGAATTTGATTGCGGGCTTGGACCGGCCGACATCCGGTGACGTACAGGTTGAGGGCCGCAGCCTCGCGGAGTTGTCGAGTGAAGAGTTGGCTCGCTTCCGCCGACACAGCGTGGGCATTGTTTTTCAAGCTTTCAATCTGGTGCCAAGCATGACCGTGGCCGAAAACGTGGAATTACCGTTGCGCCTCGCGGAGACTGAACGGAGCGAGCGGGCCGGCCGCGTGCGGGAAGCCCTTGCGCGCGTGGGTTTGAGCGAGCGGCTCGGACATCGGCCGGGTGAACTCTCCGGTGGCGAGCAACAGCGCGTGGCATTGGCGCGGGCGCTGGTGAATTCCCCCCGCATTCTTCTGGCCGATGAACCCACGGGAAACCTCGACAGCCATACCGGAATGGATATCATGGAGCTCATCGGCGACTGCAATGCGCGCCTGGGCATGACGGTACTCCTGGTCACACACGAACGCGCCCTGGCGGAGCGTTACGCGCGCCGAATGCTGTTTCTCGCTGATGGCAAGCTAGTGGCGGGGCAGGCGTATCCGCCGGTCGGCGCAGGCAGGGCGGGTCAATGAAAACTCCCGACCTGCTGGAATTGGCTGCGCGCAATCTGCGTGAATCCATACTGCGCAATTCCCTCACAACACTCGGAATTGGCGTCGGAGTGGCTTCTCTGGTGGCCATGCTTTCCTTGGGAGTGGGCTTGCAACAGTTGGCCACGAAGCGCCTGGAAAGGACGGGGCTGTTTGACACCGTCATGGTCTCCCGTCGCGACTTCGGAGGCTTCGGAGCCCGCGGCAGGACGGCTGCCACATCTGATAATATCCGCGCTTTGGATGAGACCGCGCGACAGGAGATTGCCAAACTGCCCGGGGTGCTGGAAGCTGTGCCCGACCTGCGAATGATGACGCAGATGCGGTTCAACGACAAACCGCATAGCACCCTGGTGGCAGCTCTGCCCATGTCGGCCCGCGACCGCGAGGCTTTTGAAAATATCCAGGGGAAGTTTTTCTCGTCGGGCACTGCCGCTGAAGCAATCGTGCAGAGACACTTTGCCGAAGAATTGCTGGGGCTTGCACCCGGCGCCGATGAGGCGGCGAACACCAGCGGACCTTCTCCCGAACTCCAGCCGCTTCTGGGCAAGGAACTGGTGATGTACTACGCGGAACGCGTGCCGGCAACAAACCCGGCCAATGGCAAACCGGGGGGGCAGAGTTCGTCGCCCAGGCTGCCGGAGAATTCCAAGCCAACTGCCGGTCCAGCACAGGCAGGCGGCATGAACGCCGGCGCGGATGCCCTGCTCACCTCATTCTCGGTGGTGCCGCACACACGGGCACTGCGGATTGTCGGCATTATTGCCGATGACCCCGACACCCTGCGGGGCATGGGACGCGCGCGGGCATTCGTCCCATTGGATTTCGCCCAAGGGCTCCAAATCATGATGCCCTCGGACCTGCGGGATGGCGAAGGCCTTGGCGGGCGCACTTACACGCAGCTCAGTGTGCGCGTGCAGAACTCGCGCGATGTGCCGCGAGTTGAGGACGCGATCCACCGCATGGGCCTCGGCGCCTTTTCCCTCCTTGATGCCTCACGCAATTTGCAAAGGTTTTTCACCGTGCTCGACCTTTTCCTTGGCATCTTCGGCAGCCTGGCGCTGGCGGTTGCCTCACTCGGCATCATCAATACGCTCGTGATGGCCATCCTGGAGCGGCGGCGCGAAATCGGTATCCTCAAGGCTCTGGGCGCCAGCGACTCCGATGTGAAAATGCTCTTTTTTGCCGAAGCCGGGGCCATGGGCATTGTTGGGGGATTGCTCGGCGTCGGCTTGGGCTGGATGATCGGCAAGGTCATCAATACGGCCACCAACATCTACCTGCATCGGCAGAATTTGCCGTCAGAGACGTTTTGGTCCGTACCCTGGTGGCTGGTACTGGGCGCACTAGGGTTCTCCCTGGTCGTCAGCCTTCTCTCCGGCCTTTATCCCGCGGCACGCGCTGCCAGGCTGGATCCCGTCAAAGCCCTTCGGTACGAATGATTTCGAAACAGCGCATCATCCAGGCCGCATCACCGTTGCAAGCGTGGGTGGCCACCCGGCACGGGCTGATGCCTACCCCATATAATATAATAGCTGTAATAATATTATTATTAGTAAGACAGGAGGGATATCCTATTGGGCATTGAAAACCTCCGGCAGATGGGCCAAGCGCTCACACAACCGCCGCACCCATCTGCCGGATGAAAATTGGGAACCCAAGGCATCTCCGCCGAATTGCCGGTCGGTGACGAAAATCGCCTTACTGGTTCCCGAGGTACTGAACGTGAATGTAGGTGCCGAGCCTCACGTTAAACGCCAAATACCAACCGACGTGGTCCGGATCGTCATAGATCACAATCTGGTCGCTGTCCCACATCCAGTCGTTGCAGTAACCATAGTCATCAGGGGCCACATTGAAGTAGAAGCCGCCGAACCAGAAACGGTCACGCCCTCCGCCGCCTAAATGCCAAACGTGGCCACGGCCAATCCCGCCGGTAAAGTGCCCGTGCTCCCAAGGATGATCATTGTGATAGCGGGCGTCGCCAGGACCGGAATCGTGTCCAATCCATTTGCCGTTGTTGTGAACGTGCGGAGCCTCCGGGTGCCCGGTCGTGTCGGAATAATGACGCTCCTGCGGAGCGGGCGAGGGATGAGCTTCGCCACCTGATCGGGTGGGAGTGGGGCCATGCTTGGGAGCATTGTGTGCCACTGCACCGCCCCCGCGGTCTCCACCACCTTTACCCTTACCCTGATCATGTTGGGCCCAAACCGAAACGGAAAACGCGAGCAATACCACGAACATTCCAATAAGCCTCTTCATGCCAGCCTCCTCCAATCATCCTACGGCCACACAGATTCAGAACCCATAACCGTGGTTATGGGCTAGCGCGGGAATCCGGCTAACCTCGTCTATACCTACCACTTTTGGGTTCCTCAAGCCAGAATGAAGTTTAGCAGATGTCAATGACCAGGGGGAAGTCAGATGTGGAGGCAAGCCTGTTTCAAACCCAATTGGCACCATCTCATATCCTATAGAGAAATGCCTCCCCCGGGAACCCCCTAAAATATTTGTACGGCTCTTTCGTCTACACTAGTGGATGGAAGATGCACTGAGTATCGAAATCATGGCCGATGAGCAGAATCGCCGCGTCGCGGAGACCATTGAGCGGGAACAAAGCCGCTTGCGCAATTTTATTCGCAAACAGGTTTTTGACGAAAGCGAGGCGGAAGACATTCTGCAAGAGGTCTTCTACGAACTCGTGCAGACATACCGGCTGATGAAACCCGTGGAGCAAGTGGGCGCATGGCTTTTTCGGGTGGCACGGAATCGCATCATCGACAGGTTCCGCAAACGGAGGCCGGAGGCGGTAAGGGGCAATGCCCCCGCGGGAGAAGAAGACGGGGAGATATTCCCGTGGGAAGAACTCCTCCCCTCCCCCGACGCCGGCCCGGAAGCTGCCTACGCTCGCGAGGTATTGATGGACGAGATCGATGCCGCGTTGGACGAACTTCCGGAAGAACAGCGGGACGTGTTTGTGGCTCACGAACTCGAGGGCCGGAGCTTTAAGGAGTTGGCAACAAAAACCGGGTTGAGCGTGAATACCCTGCTCTCCCGGAAGCACTATGCGGTTCTCCACCTGCGTCGGCGCTTGCGCGCCATTTACGATGAATTCAAGAAAGCGTGAGGGTAAATACCATGAAAAGACATCGCTTTTTGCGCGGTTTGAAAGTCTTGTTGATTGCCACGCTGGCGGCAACGGTATTCAGCTTTGTGGTTATGTGGTTGTGGAATTGGCTGATGCCCGTGGTCTTCGGTCTTCATGCCGTCAGCATCTGGCAAGCCTTGGGACTGCTGGTTCTTAGCAAAATACTGTTTGGCGGCTTCCATGGCCGGCCGGGCTTTGGCGGGGACTGGCGCCAACGCATGATGCAGCGCTGGGAGCAAATGACACCGGAAGAGCGTGAGAAACTCAGGACCGGGCTGCGAGGCGGCTGCGGCCACTTTGGGTCCTCACCGGCCGCGCCCGCACCCAAAGAGTAGTGGCAAGCACGGCAGGCCGCCCGAAATCACCAAGGCTTTCATCAACAGAATGCGGTTGGGGCGCGTGCGTCGCAGGAGAGCGTGAAACCAGAGCAAATCCGCAGCCATTTCGCTACCGATCAACTCCCCCAGGGAAGCCGTAACAAGCCAATTCCCGATCCCCGGCAAAAACGCTCTGGCAACAACGCGTGGCAAAAATGAGTTGACTAAGGATTCCTCTGAGGCTATTGTTGCATCGAACATTACTGACTGAACGTTCAGTCAGTTTACGGAAAGATCGATGAGGACCATGAATTCCAAGCAAACAAAGGCCGCCAAGTCATCTCCCCGGCGGCGGGAGCAAAAGCTGCATCGCCAGGGGGAAATCCTGGCGGCCGCCATCAAAGTCTTCGCTGAGCACGGGTATGAGGCAACTCGCATTGACGACGTCGCCAAGCAGGCGGGAATCGCCAAGGGTACGATTTACCTCTACTTCCAGGACAAAGAGCGGTTGTTTCGAGCTGTGGTGCGGAGTCTGCCGGAAAAGAGATTTGACGCGGTTGCCAATGCCTTCACCGGCAGCGCGGAGGACTTGGTTCGCGATCTATTGTTACGGATGTACGGCCAGATAGTGAGGAATGAAAAGGTTCGCGCCATTGTGCGCCTGTTGATCGCTGAAGGCGGCAGGTTCCCTCAACTCGCGGACATTTATCATCGCGAAATTATTGAGCCGGGGATGAAGGCGTTGCGGCATGTGCTTAGGAAAGGCATTGCGTCAGGCGAGTTTCGTAAGACTGCGGCAACCGAATTCCCCCAGATTCTGGCCGCGCCGGCGGTCCTGGCCATCTTGTGGAGAGTGCTCCACGGGGAGCGGTATCCCCTGGACCTCGATGCCTACATGAGGGCGCACTTGGAGTTCGTTTTAAACAGCCTGCGGAATAAGCCGATCTGAAAACCGCCCGAAAATGGCGACGCGGAAGTAAAGGAGAGGGTCCATGCAGTCGATGGCAAAGGGGATCATGTTGTTCGTGGCATTGTTCCTGATGGCCGGAACTCCGGGCCAGGCGCAGCAAGCTGCGCCCCAGCGGCTTACGCTGAGGGACGCCATCTCTCTGGCGCTGAAACAGAACCTCAGCGTGCGCGTGGCAAATACGCAAGTGGAGGAATTGGCGGGAACACGCGAACGGCGTCGCGCTTCCCTGCTGCCGCACGTCAATGGGAACGTTTTGGGCAACCGGGAGAATATGGATTTGGGCGCCTTGGGAATCTCCTTTCCCGGGGCTCCTACCGTCGTCGGTCCTTTCAACCATTATGATTTCCGCCTCTCGGCGAGCCAATCGCTGATTGACCGCCACTCCTACCACAACTGGAAGGCCAGTGAAAAACAAGAAGAAGCCGCCAAACTCGACTACCAGGACTCGCGCGATTTGGTAATCCGGCAGGCTGCGGGACTTTACCTCGACGCCCAGGCTTCCTTCGCGGAAGCCGAAGCCGCGGAGGCTCGTGTGACAACCTCGCAAACCCTGGAGAAATTGGCACACGACCAGCATGCTCAGGGACTGGCAACTGCAGTGGACGAAGTTCGGGCGCAGGTGCAGCTTGCGCGGGACCAACAGAACCTGCTGGTCGCACGCAACAACTACCAGACTTCCCTGCTCACCCTTGCCCATTTCCTCGGACTGAGCCCTGGCGTCCCGCTGGATCTGGCCGAACCGTTGAAATTCCATCACGTGGAATCGGCGGACGCGGATCGGACACTTCGCACCGCGCTTGAAGCGCGATCAGATTACGCCGCGCTTCTCAAGCAGCATGAGTCTCTTGTCGAGCAACTAAAAGCCTCGCACGCACGCTACCTTCCCACTCTCTCGGTCAATGGCGATTATGGAGCCATTGGGCGCGGCATCGGTTCGATGGTTGGCACCGGTCAAATCCAGGGAACGGTTACTGTCACTTTGTTTGACCGGGATCGCGCCGGCGAGAAGACGGAAATCCAAAGCCGGCTGGAGCGTTTGAACTTACAAATTGATGACCTCAACCGCGAGATCGAGCAGGAACTGCGCAAGGCCATACTCGACCTGGAGTCCAGCGAGAACCAGGTAACCGTCACTGAGTCGGCCCTCCACCTGGCAGAACGCGAACTCAGCTTGGCGCAGGATCGTTTCCGCAACGGCGTGACGGACAACATCGAGGTGGTGACAGCCCAGTCCTCATTGGCGAGCGCTCAGGATGATCGCATCATGGCTCTGGCACGGCACGCCGATGCCGTCATGGCCCTGGCACGCTCGCTGGGTGGAACCGAAAAGATTTACCAAACATATCTCGCAGAGCCCTGAGGGGCGCAAGCAATAGGAAGTGAGCAATAAGCAGTAAAGATCAGAAAACTAACAGCGAGCAAGAATTTGGACGGAGAGGTTGACGAACCATGAAACGAGCAATTCCGCTTTTGCTACTTCTGGCGATTGGCGGCGCTGTGGTGTACTTGCGTCCCCAGTGGTTCCGCAAAGCGCCGGTTGGGGACACGCTCAAACTCTCGGGCAATATCGAAGCGCACGAGAGTCTGGTGAGCTTCAAAGTAACCGGCCGCATCGTCGCCTTGCCCATCGAGGAAGGCGCAGCCGTGGAATCCGGCAGCTTGCTGGCGCGGCTTGATAATGATGATTACCAACAGCAAGTGGCAGTGGACCAGGCAACGTCTCACCTGCGCAGCCGTCAGCTCACCTTAGCTCTTGCCGGAAGCCGGACGCAGGACATCGAGGCCGCCAAACTCGCGATGCTTGACGCTCAGGCAGACCTCGAGCAGAAGAAGAAGGACTACGCACGTTACGAGGCGCTCTACGAAAAGGACGAAATCCCCGGGCAGACGCGCGACCAGGCCGCCACCAATGTCACCCGTGCGCGGGATACCTATGAGCGTGCGCAGCAAATCTACAATGAACTGGTGGAGGGAACGCGCAAAGAGGAACTGGCAGTTGACCGTGCCAATGTTCACCAGGCAGCCCAGATTACCGATCTATCCCGTATCCGCTTGAAATACACCGTACTTTATGCGCCTTTCAATGGAGTGGTGCTCGTGCGGCAGGCGGAGTTGGGAGAGGTCGTCTCACCCGGCACGCCGATCGTGACCCTTGCCGACCTTGACCATCTGTGGGTCCGGGTGTACGTTCCTGAAACAGATCTCGGCAAAGTCTCCTTGGGACAAGTCGTCGACGTGCACACCGATTCGTTTCCTGATAAAACCTATCCTGGCCGCATCTCCTTCATATCTTCCGAAGCGGAATTCACTCCCAAGAGCGTCCAAACCGAAAAGGAACGCGTGACACTGGTCTATCGCGTCAAAGTGGACCTGGACAATCCCCGTAAAGAGCTAAAGCCGGGAATGCCGGCTGACGTCAATATCAAAGTGCGATAGCCAGGACCCTATGAGTTCTTCTCCTGCCATCATCGTTTCCTCCTTGAACAAGCACTTCGGCGAAGTGCGCGCTGTCGACGGGCTCAGCTTTGAAGTGAACGCGGGAGAAATCTTCGGATTGGTGGGACCGGACGGTGCTGGCAAGACCACCGCGATGCGGATACTGGCGGGGGTGATGGGCGCGGATTCGGGCACGGCGACTATTGCCGGCGTAGACGTTGTGCGCGACCCGGAAGGCGCGAAATCGCTTTTGAGCTATATGTCACAGCGCTTCGGACTTTACGAAGATTTGACGGTCGATGAGAACATCCGGTTTTATGCTGATCTCTTTGGCGTGCGCCGCAAGCAACGCCAACAACGCTCCCAGGAATTGCTGGCCGCCGCGGGCCTCAGTGATTTCCGCAGCCGTCTTGCCGGAAATTTATCAGGTGGGATGAAGCAAAAGCTCGGCCTGGTGTGCGCGCTGATTCATACGCCGAAAGTGCTGCTCCTCGACGAACCGACCAACGGGGTCGATCCGGTATCGCGGCGCGATTTCTGGCGGATTCTGTATTCGCTGCTGGCGGAAGGCGTGGCGATTCTTGCTTCCACGTCGTATCTTGATGAAGCCGAGCGCTGTCATCGCGTCGGGCTCCTCTATCGCGGACAAATGCTCTTTTGCGATCAGCCGTCGGAACTGAAGAAGAAATTTCCCGGTGAGATTCTGGCGGTCCACGCGACGCAACCGGGAAAGGTGCGCGCGACGCTCGCGGGCGCCCCAGGGGTGCGAAGTGCCCTGATGGTGGGCGACCGCGTCCACCTATTTGTTGATGAAGCCGCTCGCCGATTGCCGGATTTGCGCGCGCGGCTGGATTCAGCCGGCATCGCTTACGATTCCGTGCAGCCGGTAGCAGCAACGATTGAGGATTTGTTTGTTTCGGCCGTCGAGAGCGTACCGGAGACCGTCGCGGGGGCGAAACCTTCATGAGCGGAAACGAACCCTCCGTAGTAGTCGAGAATCTTACCAAGCGCTTTGGCGTCTTCGTAGCGGTGGACAGCATCAGCTTCCAGGCGCATCGCGGGGAGATCTTCGGCTTCCTCGGCCCCAACGGCGCGGGCAAATCCACCACCATCCGAATTCTCTGCGGCTTGCTGAGGCCATCTTCCGGGCGCGCGCTGGTGGCGGGGATTGACGTTGCCAGGGAGCCAGAAGCGGTGCGTCAGCAGATTGGCTACATGTCACAGAAGTTTTCGCTCTACAACGATTTGAGGGTTATCGAAAACCTGCGCTTTTTTGCCGGAATGTACAACGTTCCCGCCAAAGTTCTTCCTGAGCGTTTGGCCTGGGCGCTGCACATGGCGGGACTGGAAGGCCGCGAGCAAACCGCCACGCGCGATTTGGCCGCCGGCTGGAAGCAAAGGTTGGCGTTGGGGTGCGCGGTGCTGCATCGTCCGCCCATCATCTTTCTTGACGAGCCGACCTCGGGCGTCGATCCCGTCTCACGCCGGCAATTCTGGGAATTGATCCAACAGATGGTGGGCGAGGGCATCACCGTGTTCGTCACCACTCACTACATGGACGAGGCGGAATACTGCAATCGCCTGGTGCTGATCGATCGCGGGCGCATCGTGGCCATGGGCACGCCCACAGAACTGAAGACTCAATCCATGAAGGGCCAATTGCTGCTGGTGGAATGTGAACCGCTGGGGCCAGGGCTGGAAGCGTTGGGTCAGGTGCCAGGCGTGCAAGACGCGGCGGTTTTTGGCAACAGCCTCCATGCAACAGTGGCCGACGCCCAGGCGGCACTGCCCGGAATTCGCGCCGCTCTGGAGGCCCACGGACTGAAGGTGGGAAGGCTGGAACAGATTCAGCCCGGCCTTGAGGACGTTTTTGTGAATCTGACGACCGCGCGTGAAACCAAGGCGGGGAGGACCGCATGAACCTGCGCCGCGTTCTGGCCATGGCGCGCAAGGAAGTGATTCAGATCCGGCGCGATCCTCGCAGCCTCCTGATCATCATCGCCATGCCGTTGATTCAACTGTTCATCTATGGCTATGCCGTGAACCTCGACATCAGGCACATTCCCCTTTGCGTATATGACCGCGACGCCACCCAAACCAGCCAGGACCTGCTGAAGCGCTTTCAAGCGACGGACTACTTCAACATCGTTCGCGTGTCACCGAACTATCCGGACGTTGTCCAGCACATCGATCAGGGTGCATGCACAGTTGCCATTGTGGTACCGCCGCAATTCGCGGAAACGCTTCACTCCAGCGGGAAGGCGAGCGTGCAGGCGATACTCGACGCCAGCGACAGTAACACGGCCAACATTGGCACGGGGTATGCGCAGACCATCGTGCAGGCCTATTCCCAGCAAGTACAGATCGAATGGCAACAGCGGCACGGCATGGCCGCGGCGGCCCCTGACGTCACGTTCGCACCGCGCACGTGGTTCAACGAAGATCTGGAAAGCATGTCGAACATCATCCCGGGCGTGGTGGCCCTGGTGATGGCGGTTGTGGGCGCGTTTCTGACCTCGCTGACCATCGCGCGGGAGTGGGAGCGCGGCACGATGGAGCAGCTCATTTCCACGCCGGTGGGCAAGCTGGAAATAGAGATTGGAAAGCTGGCCCCCTATTTTGTCATCGGAATGTTTGACACCGCACTTTGCGCCGGCATGGGGGTGTGGTGGTTCGGCGTCCCGTTTCGGGGAAGTTGGACCTTGATGTTTGGCTGTTCTATGCTGTTTTTGATCGTCGTGTTGGCACTCGGTTATCTGATCTCCGTGGTGGCCAAGTCCCAGCTTGCCGCCAGCCAATTGGCCTTGCTGACCACGTTTTTGCCGGCCTTTCTCCTATCGGGTTTTGTATTCCCCATTGAGCAGATGCCGACCGTCGTGCAGTGGATCACCCGCGTCCTGCCGGCACGGTACTACGTCTCGATTTTGCGCAACGTCTTCCTGAAGGGCACCCCCGCGAGTTTGATGGCAGGACAGGTCACCGCCCTGGCCATCATTGCGTTGGTGGCGATTACGCTTGCCACCCGCGCCTTTAGAAAGAGGCTGGAATGAGCTTTATCGATTCACTCTCGCGCATCCGCCAGATGTTGAGAAAGGAGTTCATCCAAACACTCCGCGATCCCCGCACCCGGTGGATGCTCATCGGGCCGCCCATCATCCAAATGCTGGTGTTTGGGTACGCGGCCACGCTGGATGTGAAGCATGTGGAACTTGCGGTGCTGGATTTGGACAATACCCAGGAGAGCCGCGAGTTGGTCTCACATTTTTCCGCCAGCCGATATCTTGATGTCACAACTCATGCCGAGCGGCGAGAGCAGCTCCGCGATAGTATTGACCGGGGCGAGGTACTCGCCGCGGTGGAAATTGATTCCGGGTTCGCGCAGCGCCTGCGCAATGGACAGGGCGCTTCTGTGCAGGTGCTGGTGGACTGCTCGAACTCAAACACCGCGCTGGTGGCTTTGGGCTATCTCAACCAGATTGGCGCCCAATTCGCGCGGAACTACCAACTCGACCGGATGCAGCGAACGGCGCCCCAACTCGTGTCACTCCTTCCTCAGGTGGACCTCCAGGCCCGGCCGTGGTTCAACGAAGGACTGGAGAGCCGGTGGTATTTCGTTCCCAGCGTCATCGGCAACCTGACGCTGATCATGGTGATGATGCTGACCGCCTTCGCGGTAGTACGCGAAAGGGAGATCGGGACGCTCGAGCAGGTCATGGTCACACCCATTCGCCGCTGGGAATTCATTCTGGGAAAGACGATTCCCTTCTTCCTCATCGGCTGCTTCGACGCAACCATCATCTCGCTGGTGGGCACATTCTGGTTCGGCGTGCCCTTCCGTGGAAACTTGGGGGTCCTGGCGCTCGGAGTCGTAGCTTTCATCCTGGCATCATTGGGACTGGGGCTGTTGATCTCGACCATCTGCACCACCCAGCAGCAAGCGATGATCACCTCCTTCTTTTTCACGATGCCCATGATCACGCTTTCCGGGTTCGCCACACCCATCAGCAGTATGCCCGTGTTCTTCCAGGAGTTCACCCTTCTCAACCCCATGCGCTACATCATGGTGCTGCTGCGGAGCGTCTATCTAAAGGGCGTTGGGCTTGACGTCCTCTGGCCACAGATTGCCGCCATGGCGGCCTCGGCGGTGCTCCTGCTGGGCGTCAGCGTCCTGCGCTTTCATAAATCCCTTGAATAAGCCCTTTGCAACGCATAGCACGCCGACGGACGACTTCTTGTAATCGTTCTGCGAACGGCCCCGCGTGCCGTGATGAAAAATCATGGCTAACCTATTTCCTTTCAATAACTCATCCAGAAAATACCATAAGTCGTTTGTTTTCATGCACTCATTGGGAGCACTTTTCTTGCCCCTTTGTTTTCAACAACTCATTGGGAGCAACCTTCATTTTTAACATCTTTTTTTTCGTCGTCCCTTGTTTTCAATAACTTATTGGGAGCACTTTCTTTGTCCCTTTGTTATCAAGCAGTTATTGGGGGCGATTTTCATTTTTGATCTCTTGCGGTGTGTGGATGCCTCCGTCTTATCCCGTGGACAATTTGGCATTTTCCCAATCCTGCCACGACCTGCCTTGTCATCATGGGTTAGCCGCCCGGCGCTGCTTGCCTTTCCGCCGTAAGACCTTGCCGGCCTCCCCTGGTGCGCAATTTCACCCCGGCACAAATCTTCGCTCCCTGCCCCTGCATGATGGCAGCCATAGCCTAGTACGATTTCTTGGCTCTTCCTACCGGTAGGAATAATCGTGTCGAATTCTCCTCGCCGGGCGCGCATTTCTCAGCCTACGCGGGGAAGGCCGTCAGCTTTAGCCTGGATTTCTCACCACGGTTTGGAAGGGCGGAGCTTCAGCCCCACCCTACCGGCGGCATCCAAATGTGGTCAGAAGTTAGGGTTAGGTCATCGGCAACAGGCCTCCACCTCGCCGGCGGTGAGGCGTGATTCGCCACTAGCCTTTCCATTGAGATTCGTTGCCGCGGGGGGGATGACCCTTGACGTTTCGATAGGTATGCAAGGCCTCCAGCTTTGATGCCGGCACGAACTTGTCCCACGACGTTACCAATTTGATGTCACCCACGGAAGATGCAGCTCCAAAACGAATCGTCACAATCTGCTGAGGGCGGACGGGAAACCGATAATGCGGTCCGTTGCCTTCCAGGGCTTGTGGATTCTTACCCCGCAGGTCGGTCAGCGCGGCGCCTTGATGGGGGAGATTAAGAGTCACTTCCGCCGTGCCCGCCACACCCTGGCACTCGACGAGTCGCATTTCAATCTCTTTGCCTTCGCGGCGGACCACTTCCACAATCACGTTGCCGGAAGTCTGGACGAATGATTGTGCCGCGCCAATTTTCCTGCCCGTGGCCGCAAGGGGAGGGCAATTGTATTCCCACGCCATTTGCGGAATCCGGCATTCGGCCCAGTCTCCATCGTGGGCATACAGCGCGTATTCAGAACGATGTTTGCCTTTGCCGCTGAGCCAGCTATTGGGATACTCATAATATTTATCCACAGCATTCAGCAGATAGATAATGGGCGTCTTTCCGTTAAGCTCACGCCCGGTAAGGCCGCGGTCAAGGATTGCCGCTCCGCCCCCACCGGCCAGGGTGTAGTCGATCCAGCGGACCGTCGGCACGATGCCCCCCGTCCAGCCCACCAGGTCGGGGTTCGGCTTGGACCAGGCTCCGTGCGAGAAGCCTGCCGGGATGCCGCGGCGAACCTCCGCAATCTCATCTGCCAGGGGGAACTCCGCCACCACCACCGTGATATCCGGAATATCGTTCAGTTCAGTTTCAAAATCGACCCGGGGATAGTCTTCATAGAAGCGCATGACACGACGGGAGCTGCTGCCGCCGTAAAAGTTCGAGGTTATTTCCACGATGGTCGCCAGCGGACCAGTGGAGACGGTAACTGTAGGCGGGAAATCACTCGATGAAGCCAAGCGTGTGCGCTCCGGCCGCTTGCTCATGAAATCACCGTACTCGCTCTTTTGCGGTTTGGGCTTTTCCGCCACGATGACGTTGGCGGGTCCGCCCAATACTTCCCGCCCGGAAGGCTTGAGTTTCAAGCTCACCAGAGCACCGGTTTTCCAATCGACGCGTGCCGAGTAGTGGCGCGTTTCAATACTCTCGGGAAGCGCTATTTTCCGGGAATGTGCAGGATGTTTGGATTGCAGCGTGATCCCGGCAATCCCGACCGACGGCACGGAGGGGCTGCACAGCGTTTTGCCATCAAGGGTGATCTGGCATAGGCCCTCTCGCGGCGTCTTCCCTGCGGGCAAATCGAGAAACACCGGATCATGGCGTTCCCAGTTTAGGGGATTGAACAAAACGGGCTGATCACCAGCCGCGCTAATGGCGTTCAATGCAGCCCCATGGACCTGGCCATTCTTCGTTTCGACATACATTAGCCGGTCGCTAGCATCCCACGAATCTTTGTCCTCAAATACCATTCCGCCCGCTGAACCCCACAAAGTGTTGCGGTCCATGCACAGCAACATCAGAATCCAGGAGTCGTAGAGGTCCTGGGCCGGATAATCAAACCCATGTTGAATGCTGGCGATGGTGGAAAGCGTTTCCGCAGCTTGCAGGGCATGTTCATTGCGGCGGAACCATGTCTTGATCTTTGGGCATTCGATCCAAAACGCATCAAAAACGTAGCCGGTTCCGCCTTTCATCGTCTTGAGTTCGATCTGGCCGGACTTGATTCCCGGCAAAACCGCGTCTACATACTCGCTCAATGTGGCGAGGTGAATCTTGATTCCGGGATTGGCCTCATTCCACGGCCCAAAGAAATCCTTCGGATATTCCTTTCGCAGGGGAGCAACGTTGTAATCCTCCTGCCCTCCCAGAATCAGCCCAGGCGCGGTGGCGGGCGACTTCTTCGCCCAACGATCCGCCTCCTCGCCCAGCTTCTTCAAATCCTCCGTGGTCAAGGGATCGCGCGTCTTGAAGAATTTGCTGAAGGCGGCATACCCATCCGGGTTCACGGCCAGTATGCGGGAGCCGTCCGGCGACTCCACCCATTGCAACTTTTCCTGCATTTTGTTCTTCCGCTCATAAACCATGGCGTCGAGGCCCAAGCCGGCAGTGATTTGGCCCATCTGGTCGTGGAATCCGCAGGTATCAATCATCCACAGGAAGCGCGGGTGGATTCCCATAATTTGCTCCTGCCACCGCGATCCTTCCACGCCTTGCTTGATCAGCGCCTCGCCTCCCGATAGGTTGACCGTCATCTCCAGAAAAGTCGCATTAACAAACTCCACCCGGCCTTCTTTTGCCCGCTGCTTAAGCTCTTCGATTCTGTCGGGGTGAAAGTTCATCATTGCGATCATATTGTTGACTTCGGAAAGCACGAATTTGTACGTGGGATCGTCGCGCACGCGGTCAAGGTGATCGATGTAGCTGTTCGCACAATAAAGGCGTTCAATTGAGAAATTCGCCAACCACCCGCAACTGGCGGGGTGAAAGTTGGGTACCAGGTATACGTCTTCCACCGCATCCGCGGAAAGCGCCGCCCCGCCACCCGAATGCAATACCACGGCAGTCGCGGCGATCCCCTCCAGGAATTGGCGCCTGCTCAGCGATGTTCCTTGCCATTCTTTCTTCATCGTTTTCTCCAATCTCGGTAATAGGAATCAATAAGAAAAGTAATTTCAAGTCAAACCCGTGTCGATATGTCGCCCGTTCTGGTGCCGCGTTTTGGGTGACCCTCATGGGCACCTACTATTCCGGACGTAGGGGAACCCCTCGTGGGCACAAGCGCTAGGGTAAGCGCCGCTGGCAGCCAGCCCGTGAAGCGGGCGAAAGATCGTAGCCCATAGCGCCAGCTATGGGTAAACAGTTCGCCAAATAATTCCCTAAGCCCCAGAGGGGCGAAAGAAGCAACCGTCGCGGCGATTTTGTACCCCCACCCCTGTACGTCAACCGATGAAAGAACAACTGCGCCGCTAATTCTAATCGCGATTTCTTTCGCCCCTTGCGGGGCTCGCGCGCGGTGGGGCGCCAGTTTACCCACGGCTTGCGCCATGGGCTACGATCTTTCGCCCGCTACGCGGGCTGACACATTCCCGGAAACGACATTTATTCTAGCGCCAATGGGTTCTCCTACGGGACGCATTGTTTGCGTCTCCGCCGCGTTGCAGTACCCATGTAAAGAATTAGCTGGAAACGCCACGTTAGTGCTCTTGCCCCTCTTTTTGCGCGGCGATCCAACGGTCCATGTTCGCTTCCAGCACATCCAGGGGCAACGGACCGTCAGCGAGTATGGCGTCATGGAAAGCACGCAAATCGAATGCCGAGCCGAGTTGCTGCCGGGCGCGCTCACGCAGTTCGATGATTTTCATCTGGCCGAGCTTATAGGCCAGAGCCTGCCCCGGCCAGGCGATGTAGCGGTCCACTTCCGTTTCGATATTGGGCTCGTCCATAGCCGTATGTTGGCGGAAGAAGTCCACCATCTGCTGCCGCGACCAATGCTTGGCGTGCACGCCCGTATCCACCACCAAGCGTACGGAGCGCCACATTTCATTTTCCAAACGCCCATATTCGCTATAGGGGTCCTCGTAAAAGCCCACTTCCCTTCCCAGCCTCTCCGCATAGAACGCCCAACCCTCCGAATAGGCGTTATAGTACGCGAATCGTCGGAAGTCGGGAAGGTCCGTCTGCTCCTGGGCAATCGAAAACTGTAAATGGTGGCCGGGGATGCCCTCGTGATAGGCAATAGCTTCTACGTTGAGCAGCAACCGGTGGCGCGGGTCGTATTGGTTAACATTGATGCGCCCCGGACGCGAGCCATTACTGGCGCCAATCGAGTAATCGGCGGGGACTTCATTGGCCGAGCGGAAAGCCTGCATCGGAACCACCGTCAGCTTGTTCCTGGGCAGACGGCCGAACAGCGTCGGTAGCTTGGCGTACATCTGGTCCGTATAGTGCTTGTACAAACCCAAAAGCTGCTTTCCCGAGCTCGCGTAGAGTTCCGGGGATTTGCGAATGTGTTCATTGAAACTGGGCAGGTCGCTGTAACCCTGTTGGCGGGCGAGCTTCAGCATTTCCGCTTCAATCTCCGCCACCTGCTTCAGCCCCATTTGGTGGATCTCCTCCGGGCTCATGTCCGTTGTCGTCATGTGTTTCACGTCAAAGCGATAGCGAGCCTCGCCATCGGGCAGCGCCCAGATGCCATACTCCGTGCGACCCATTGGCGCGTATTCGGTACGTAAGAAATCCGCCAGCTTCGTGTAGGCGGGCGCCACTTCCTGGCGGACGACAGCAAACACCGCAGCGCGCAAGACCTTTTGTTCGGGATCGGAAATCCCCGCCGGAAATTTGTACACGGGCTGGGTGAAAGGGCTGTCTTTCTCTGATTTCCCCGCGATGTCCTGGGCCTCCAAGGCCGCTTTCTCCAGCAGATAGCGGGGTGGGACCAAATGCTCTCGCAGCCCGGCCCGCATGTTCAGGGTGGCCTGCTGAAAAACGCGGGGGATTTGATGCAGACGGGCAATGTAATCCTGATAATCTTTCGCCGTGCGGAAAGTCGTGTCACCAGGCAAGCTGGCAATTCCCAGTTGAATTCCGTTCATCTGATCGACTGGCATTTCCCAATCTTTAAACTGCGCGCTTTCGATCTGCTCGCGCAGATCGCGGATCATCAGATCCTTGCTCAGGCGCTCCTGCTCCGGGAAGCCGGTGGCATCAATTGACTCGAACATCTGGAGTGTCTTCCGGGCGTGGTCAACTTCTCTCGCGAAGAATTCCGGCGAATAATCACTAAGCCGGTCGTTGTACCGATTGTCACCCACGGCAGTGGCAGTCTCGGGGGAGGTACGCAGTTGGTATTCCCACTCATCCCGAAGCGCAGCCTTCAGGCGTTCACGGCGCGCCGCGGTGGAGTTTTCATCCGGAGCTTGTGCCAGAACCACCGCCACGCACGACAGTGTAATTACTACGGAAAGAACCCAATTCATGCCGCAAGCCCTCCTCATGCCCAATTTCCTCTCCGCATTGCCACGCACCTCTCTCCGCAACTCTACATTCGCTCAAATGACTCAGGAAGAAACGCAGACCTCAACGGCGGAGGTCTGCGCTACGTTTGCTCAAACCTCTGTGGATGCCGTTTTCCAGTACACCGCGTACCGCTCACCGAACAACCTGTAGAGCGGAATTAGACTCACAGTCTTTTCCTGCCCCACGGTTTGAAATGTCAAAGGTTCGCCGGAAACGGGTTTGAGCCAGCCAACGGGATCAGTTGGACTGGTCTTTATCACGGGAACTGGAGGAGGTTCAGTGCGCGGCGGACCAGGCGAGAAATCCGCGTAAAACATCTCCTTCTTCAGCCCCTCAGCGCCCAGTCTCCCCGCCAGGACCAGCGGTCCATACATCGCGGCCTGTTGCGTATCATCGCCCAACAACGCTTCAGTCCGCAGGCTCATGGGCAGACGGACTTCCACGCGATCGCCTTCCTTCCAGTTTCGGGTTAGCGTCAAATAGCTGCCCGGACTTGAGAACGCCGGCAGCGCAGGCCCATTCACTTTAATCGTCCCGCCGTTCGTGGCCCACCAGGGGATTCTGATGTTAAGAGCCATGTCAACGGGACGCTCAGCATGGAACACCAAGGCCGTGCCTTCTTCTTCGGGGAAATTGGTCTGTTGTTCCAGACGCACGCCTTTTTCCGGCCAGGTTACCTCAGAGGCGATGAAGAGATTGACGAAGATTTCACCCGCGTCATGAAAGTAGATGGTGTCGGCAGTCTTGGCGAATTCCTCCGCACCCGTTCCGGTACAACACCAGAATGAATCAAACTGGGAGTTGAAGTACTTCCAATATCCGGAGCCCAGCGGCAGGAAGTAGCTCATCCCGCCATCGTCTGCATTTTGCGTGCCCAGCCGGCTATTAAAGAGCGTGCGTTCGTAATAATCCAGTATGCGCGGGTCACCCGTCCATCCGTAAATGTGGCGCGCCAGCTTGAGCATGTTGTAGCCGCAGCAACACTCTTCCGTGGATCGTCCCAACTCCGTCGAAAGGTCCCCGGGGCGGGTTCGCCAGAACTCACTATTGCTTGTACCACCGGTGCAATAGATCCGGTCTTTGGTGACGGTGTGCAGGAAAAAGGCAGCGATTTCGCGATAGCGTTCCTGCCCGGTCAGTTCGTAACGGCGAGCCGCGCTGATAACCTGGGGGATGTGCGTGTTCGCATGGATTCCCTTCAATTCATCGCGATGTTGACCCAGCGGCTCAAAAAACATGGCCTTTTCGAATCGCGCCGCCAGGTCCAGGTATTGGTGTTTTCCGGTCAGGGCATAAAGATTACAGAGCGATTCATTCATGCCGCCGAATTCGTTTTGCAGAATCCGCTGCATGTGCTCGTCACTGATGCTCTCCTGCCAATGCCAAACCCATTCCGCCATGGACTCCGCCACCGCCAGCGCCTGGTCGTTCCCGCAGTAGGCATACATGTCCAGAAGACCCGCCATAATCTTGTGGTAAGTGTAGAAGGGAGCCCAGACCTTGCGGCCCTCGCGCAGGCGATCAAAGAACTCTTCCGGGAACGCGCTCAAATAACCGTTCCGGTTTGCCTTTTGGCAATCGGCCAATTGGGCAACGATGGCATCAGCCTTGTCCTTCAAGTCACGATCCCCGGCGCTGGCGTACATCAAAGCGCAGGCTGACAGGTAATGCCCTCCGGCAAAGTGGCCGCGCAATTCGCAGTCCGGCTTTTCCCAGCCACCCAGGGGTTGGGCAGACGAAGGAAGTCCGGCATTCACGCGGAAGGTGTGAAGCAGCCGATCGGATGGAAGCAGGTGCAGGTAGCGCTGGTCAACTTCCAACGCATCCTGAAACGGCCCCTTGCGCAAACGGACTTGATTTAAGGGGAAGGGCTGGACCTCCCAGGAAATCTTCTCCCTGGTGATTGGACTGGGGCCCTTGGCAGACGTGGCGCTGATGGCGTTTTGAGCAGGACTCGCCAAGGTAATCTTGGGCAAAAGAGCGGCACCTGCCGCGGCCGCGGCCGCGGAAACGAACTGCCTTCTTGTGGGTCGACGGGAACTAACCATGCATTCCTCCTCCGGTGCACGGGGATGATACCACTGGGATGGAGAAAGAATGAGGAGGTTTTCGTAGAGGCGCGAGGAGTTTCCCTAAGAAATCCCGGCCTATTGTACAATGCAGTTAAGGGCTTGGTACAGGTGACCGCAGCCGCACTGATGAAAAGGAAGTAGGTAACATGACCAAAACAGGAGCGCAGATCCTTTGGGAATGTCTGGAACGAGAGGGCGTGACCCACGTCTTCGGTTACCCCGGCGGGGCGATTCTTCCCGCCTACGACGCGTTGCAACATAGCAAAATCCACCATGTGTTGGTGCGGCATGAGCAGGGCGCAACCCACATGGCGGATGGCTATGCGCGCGCGAGCGGACGCGTGGGTGTGGCCGTAGCCACGTCCGGTCCGGGCGCCACAAACATGGTTACGGGCATTGCCACGGCCATGATGGACTCTTCCCCGGTAGTCTGCATCACGGGCCAGGTGGGCAGCAAGCTGATCGGTTCCGACGCCTTTCAGGAAACGGACATCACCGGTGTGACCCTGCCCATCACCAAGCACAATTACCTGGTGACCCACGCTGGCGACGTGGCGCGCACCCTGCGCGAAGCCTTTTATGTGGCCGCGTCGGGGCGTCCCGGCCCTGTGCTGGTTGACATCACCAAAGACGCACAGCAGTCGTCGTGCGAATTCGATTGGGAAGCGGCGAAACCGCAATTGCCGGGATATCGCCCCGACTTGTCGCCCACTTCGGAGGATTATGCCAAAGCGCTCAAACTAATCCAGGAAGCGAAACGGCCGGTGATCTTCGCCGGGCATGGCGTCCTGATTTCCGGCGCGATGAGCGAGGTTCGCGAGCTGGCCGACCGCACCGGGATTCCCGTTACGCTGACGCTGCTCGGCCTGGGCGCCTTCCCCGCATCGCATCCGCTGAATCTCGGCATGATGGGAATGCACGGTGAGGCTTGGGTGAACCACACCATCCAAGATGCCGATTTGATCATCGCGTTGGGCATGCGATTTGACGACCGCGTTACCGGCAACCTGAAGACCTACGCGCCCAAGGCGAAGAAAATCCAGGTGGAGATCGATCCCTCGGAAATCAACAAACTCGTAAAAGTCGATGTTGCCCTCATCGGCGATGTACGAGAGGTTCTGCGCGAGATGCTGCCCCGCCTTCAGCCGATTGACTGCAGCGAGTGGAGAGGTTATATCGATGGATTGAAGGGCGATGCCGCCGTGCGGGACATCCAGAATCTTCCCGACAGCGGGCATCTCTACGCCGCGCACGTGATCAACGACTTGTGGCAGGAAACCCGTGGCGGAGACGTTGTGGTGGTGACGGACGTCGGCCAGCACCAGATGTGGGAAGCGCAATACTTCAAGCATGAAACTCCCCTTTCGCTGATCACTTCCGGCGGCCTTGGTACCATGGGATTCGCCCTGCCCGCTGCGATTGGCGCCAAGGTGGCGCGTCCCGAGGCGGAAGTGTGGGTGGTGGTCGGCGACGGCGGGTTCCAAATGACCATGGCCGAACTGGCCACAATCGTTCAGGAAAAGCTTAAAATCAATATTGCCATCATCAACAACGGGTTTCTTGGAATGGTGCGGCAATGGCAGGAGTTCTTCTATGAGCGCAATTACGAATCCACCCCCCTGCTAAGCCCCAATTTCGCCAAGCTGGCTGACGCTTATGGAATCCGCAGCGCGGTGGTGACACAGCGCTCGCAAGTTGTGCCGGCGGTGCAATCGGCGCGCAAGTACGATGGGCCGGTGCTGATTGATTTTCAAGTTGAGCAGGAAGATTCGGTCTATCCCATGGTTGCCGCCGGCGCCGCGCTGCATGAAATGATACGCCGTCCCAATCCGTTGGTGGAGACTGCCGAGGACGAGTAAAATTTTGGATTTTAGATTTTGGATTGGCGCATTCTTGATTTTGCGTTGGAGTAGTTCGATTTTGGTTTATGGATTTGGCGGTTTGATTCTCGGGTTTCGGATACTTTGAATTTTGAATCTTGAATCTTGAATTACTAACTCTTATGCTCAAAACTTTTGTCGTACACGTCGAAAACAAGCCCGGGGTACTGACCCGGGTGGCATCGCTCTTCCGTCGCCGCGCCTTCAACATTGACTCCTTGACCGTGGGGCGCACGGAAAAGCCGGAAGTCTCACGCATGACCATTGTCGTTGATGCAGATCAGGATCAGGCGCGCCGGATTGAAGCGAGCCTTTACAAGCTGGTGAATGTGCTACTGGTGGAGGACATCACCGACGAGCCCGCAATCTCCCGCGACCTGGCCATGATCAAGGTTTCCGCGGAGCACGATCAGCGCTCCCATGTGCTGCAGTTGGTGAACATCTTCCGCGCACGCGTGGTGGATGTGGCGCCGGAATCGCTGATCATCGAAATTACCGGCACGGAAGAGAAGATCGATCGCCTGCTGGAAGTGCTGGGTCCTTTTGGCGTATTGGAAATGGTGCGGACCGGCATTGTGGCCATGCGGCGGGGCGCCAAGTCATCCACGTTCCCCCAGGCAGAAGATATGGACGAGATCACGGCTGATTCCGTCGATGACGAAAACCAATCCGTCTAGCGGAATCCCCGCCATTTACCATATTCCGCTACCCGAAAGGCTTCCTGTTTACATCCACATGAACGAGGAGACCCTTTCACCATGAATTTCCAAAACAAAGTTGTGGTGGTCACCGGTGGCGCATCGGGAATCGGCTTGGCGTGCTGCCGGGAATTCGTGCAACGGCATGCTGCCGTGGCCGTGGTAGACCTTAATGAAAAGGCCGGCAGGCGCGCCATCAAGGAATTACGCGTTGGCGGCGGGCGGGCTGAATTCTTTCCCTTCGATGTCAGTAAAGGCGCCCAGGTTCAGGCCGGTATCGCCCGGATCGTAAAAGAGATGGGCGGCATTGACATCCTGATCAACAATGCCGGAATCCAGCGCTATGCCGCCGCCACCACCTGCTCCGAGGAGGATTGGGACCTGGTGCTGAACGTCAACCTGAAGAGCGCCTTCCTGATGTCGAAGTATGCAATCCCGGCGATGATCAAGCGCGGCGGGGGAGCCATTGTGAATACGGGCTCCGTGCAGTCGGCTGCCGCCCAGAGCAACTCCGTCCACTACGTCACCAGTAAACACGGCCTCCTGGGCCTGACGCGCTCGCTGGCGCTCGATTACGCCAAACAAAACATCCGCGCCAACTGCGTGATGCCTGGCGCCATTGATACACCGCTGCTCCGGTCGGCAGCGTCACTCAGCTCCGACCCCGAAAGTACGCTGGCAGCCTGCGACCGCATGCATATGCGCGGCAAGATGGGGAAACCGGAAGAGGTGGCCCGGGTCATGGTTTTTCTGGCAAGTGACCTCGCCTCCTTCGTCACCGGAGCGGCAATCGCCGTGGACGGCGGCCTCCTGGTTCCCGCGGGCGGAATGGCCTTTCAGGATGGGGGCTTGCCAGCGCCGAAGGTGTGATGCATTATCATTCGCGAAGAGAGGCAAGCAGTTACCCTATCGCCAAGAGGAAAACGTCCTTATGACCACCCAACCTGCATGCTCTAAAACGAAATGGAATGGACGCGAGGCCTATACAATCCACAATGACCTCGTGCAAATGGTGACTTTGCCCGGAGGCGGCCACATCGCGGAATTTCAATTCCTGCCCAGCACAGGATTGCCCGTCCTCAGCCCCCTGTGGGTTCCCCCGTGGAAGTCCATTGAGCCTTACCAGTATCGCGCGGAAAAGCACGCCGCCACCTACGGTCCGTCAAATGAAGGGAAGCTTCTCTCCGGCATTGCCGGGCATAACATTTGTCTGGATTATTTCGGACCACCGTCCGAGGAAGAAGCCGCACAGGGCCTATCGACGCACGGAGAGGCACCTTCCGCCAAATGGCAGAAGACCAAGCTTCGGGCCACTGCGAACGAGGCCAGCCTTACCCTGGCGGTACCCCTGCCGGTGGCGGGCCTGCGGTTCAGCCGCCAAATCCGCCTGCTGCGTGGCGAGTCCGTGGCGTATTTTGAAGAGACGGTCGTCAACGAAAAGAAGGCCGACCACTTTTTCCACTGGACCCAGCACGTCACACTGAGTCCACCTTTCCTGGGGCACGATACCAGCCGCATCGCCATCTCCGCCACCCGCGGCAGAACGTTTTCCGGCGGCTACGGAGGCAATGAGTTGCTTGCTTCCGGGCGCGACTTCCATTGGCCCTTTGCCCCGGCGCGGAACGGCGAAAGCATCGATCTTTCCCTGCCCTTCGCGCAAAAGGGGTTGGGATTCCTGGTGTCGATTTTGCTGAATCCACGCCGGCAGGTGCAATACATCGCCGCTCTCAACCAACCTCATGGCCTTCTAATGGGCTACTGCTTCCGCCGCAGCGACTTCCCCTGGGTGGCCATTTGGGAAGAGAACATGGCAAGGACCAACGCCCCGTGGAATGGCCGCAGCCAAACGCGCGGCTTGGAATTTAGTTCAACCCCCTCTCCGGTTACCCGGCGGGAAGCGTTTGCAGTGTCGCCGTTGTTTGGCACACCAACATTCACTACCGTCCCCGCGAAGGGCAAGGTGACCGCCAAATACTTGAGCTTCCTCGCACACGTACCGGAGGATTTTGGTGGTGTTCGTGACATCCAGGTCGTCAAGAACGAAATCCTGATCCAGGGGAGTGGCCGCCGGTCGTCTCTGCATTTGCCCGCCGCAGGTCTGGGCGACAACGGATGGGCAAAGTAATAATGCATCCAAGGGAGAACCCGTGAAAATCGTCGACCTTGTATACACTCCGGTATTTGTTCCCATTGAGGCGCCTCTGCGCTATTCGCAAGGAGCGCATCCCGGGTTCTCCCGCATCATCGTACAGTTGAAAACGGACGAAGGCCTGGTTGGCTTGGGTGAATGCTATGGCGGCAAGGCGCGGGAAGGCCAACTGGAAGAATTCCGCGCCTCGCTCCGCGGCGAGGATCCATTTCAACTGGAGCGCATCCGTTGGAAACTCGCCTCGCCCGGAGCCCTTAAGCTATTCGGCCACGTCTTGCCTTTTGCCGCGGTCGAATTCGCCTGCCTCGATTTACAAGGCAAAGCGCTGGGACGACCGGTGTCGGACCTGCTGGGTGGCAGAGTGCGCGACCGCATCCAGTTCTGCGCGTACCTTTTTTACCGTTACAACAACCCGCAAGGGTGGGGCGAAGTTTCGAACGCTGACCAGATGGTCGCTTGGGCCAAGGAACTCGTCGAGAAATACAAATTCCAGACGATCAAATTCAAGAACGGCGTCTTTCCGGTGGACGAGGAAATCGAGACGTTCATCGCCCTGCGCAAGGCTTTTCCCCGTCACAAAATCCGCATCGACCCCAACGCAGTCTGGTCCGTCTCCACGGCAATTCGCGTCGCCAAGGCGTTGCGTGATTACGAGCCGGAGTATCTGGAGGATCCCACCTGGGGAATTCGCGGCCTGGCGCGGGTCAATCGCAAGGCTCCGTGGGTAACGCTGGCATCCAACATGTCCGTCTTCTCCTTTGACGATTTGCCGCCTGCGGTCATTCAGGATGCGCTGGACGTGGTATTACTGGACCCTCATTGGTATGGAGGAATCCACCGCGCCCGCGTGGCCGCGCAGGTTTGCGAGACGTTCAGCATGGATATCAGCATGCACAGCGGAACGGAGCTGGGAATTTCGCAAGCAGCCATGTTGCACCTCGCCGCCGTGCTGCCCAACCTCTCCGGGGCGTGCGATTCCCATTATCACCATCTGGCTGACGATGTGATTGTCGGCGGCAAGCTCGCCTATGAAAATGGTGGCATGGCTGTACCGACTGGTCCGGGATTGGGTGTGGAATTGGATTTCGATAAGCTGGAAAAGTACCACGAAATGTCAAAGAAGCAGGCCATGGGGTCATGGATTGAAGACCCCAACCGGCCCTCCGAAGTAACGTATTACCCGAAGTGGTGACCGCAATCTATCGGTACGCCTTGATGCTTGGCCACAACTCAGCCAGAGGTTTCTGGATGCCCCGGCAAACCATGATGGGGATGCCGTCTTCGAACGGCTGGACCCAGGGCGACGTGAAGGTGGCCGCGCGCTCGCTGCTCTGGAACAAATGTTCGCGGGCTCCGCAGTCTCCTGCCACGTCGATGATTACGTTGCCACTGTAGCCGTGTATTCCCCATAGATAATACTGATTGTGGCCACTGATCGCCGGCGGTAATCCGTACTGCCGTCCGAAGAAATCGATCGCCGCTGCTTCGCCGTAGTTCCCAGCTACGATGGCCACCTGTGCTTGATCCTCAGGCGAAAGGGACTGATAGACATTCCCGACGGTGGAGGCAAGTTCGGGCCAACCGTGCATATCGGCCCAATCGCTGGGAAGGGCGGGCATTTGATGGTGTTCTGTCGCCACGGCCTGGCGGGAGAGGTGCAATGTCTTGAATAGCCAGTTTGTATACGCGGCCGCCTGCTCTTCCGGCAAGATCGGCATTGCGAACGGAACGAAAACGAGGCCCAGGACGATCACGGCTGCGGCTACAACCGGGCGAAGCAGTTTCCAGCGACCCATCCAGACCTCGATCGCTACCCCTCCCGCCGCCATGAGATAGGGGTAAACGTCGGCGGGGTAGTAGTGTTTGCCATGCAGCACGATCATGAAGGCCATTAAGATGATGTACGTATACCCCAGGAAACGCAGACGCGCGTTCCACAAAAGCCAGACGAGGCCGATGATCCACAAGAGGGCGAGGAATACATTG
>JARLGN010000110.1 GCA_031292775.1 Acidobacteriota bacterium
ATGTATTTTTAAATTTTTTGTTGGGGGGTCTTTTTTTTTGGGGGGGGGGGTTTTAAGGGGCCGGGGAGCACGGGCCGCGCCAAAAAAAAAAAGGGGCCCCCGCAACACCAACCCAAGAGAGCTACTGGTGAAAATGAACGCTGAACCCGCCTGGACCTCCAAAACCCTACAAGTCCGTTACGCGGAAACCGACCAGATGGGAGTGGTTTACCACGCCAATTACCTGGTATGGTTTGAAATCGGGCGGACCGATTTTTGCCGGCAACATGGCTTTGCCTATCGCGAAATGGAGCAGCAGGACGGTTTGTACATCATGGTGGCGGAAGTCCGCTGCCGCTATAAGGCTCCGGCCCGTTATGACGATGACATCCTGGTGCGGACTTGTCTGAAGGCAATCCGTAAACGCGTTCTGATCTTTGGCTATGAGGTCTATCGCCAAGCCGCGGATGAGCTTTTGGCAGAGGGCGAAACGGTCCACGTGATCACTGACCGCGAAGGTCACCCGCGTTCCCTGCCCGATAAGTACCGCGACTTGTTCGCCGCCGGTCCCAACGGACAGGGCTAGGGGCTGGACAGAGCGGCCATGGTAGCGGATGCTGGTTAGGAGCCCTTTACCTGCCGACCGCGGAGCCTAAATGGGAATTCAGGAGCAAGGGTCCGCAGTGAGGCAACTTCACTCCTTGACGGGGGCGTTCCATGAAAAGAACCAGGCAATTGAGCGAAGCAGGCAAACCGGGGATCAGCCGCCGCGCGTTTTTCGGGAGTGTGGGAGCAGCGGGCATGGGAGTGGCCGGCATGAACGTGGCGAGCGCCGAACCCTCCTTGAGCGGAGCTCCGGCGGGTGGGGAGGCGCTAGTTCAAGATGCAATCGGAATGCCCTCACCGTCGGGAGACGCGCGCCGCATCAGCCTCGACGGTAAATGGAAACTCTTTTACTTTCCCCAAGGCAAATACCCCATCACCGCCCCCGACCAACTCAAGACCTCTGGGTTGGCCCCCATCGAAGCCTTGGTTCCGGGTGAGGCTGCGCTGGATCTTTCCCGGAAAGGGGAGCTGCCTGCCGATCTGTATTTCGGCGAGAACATCCTGAAGTTAAGACCTTACGAACTGTATGAATGGTGGTACCAGCGCGAATTTCCCACGCCTGGCAGCGCGGCCGGGGAGCGGCTGGAGTTGCGCTTCCGCGGCGTGGATTGTCTGGCGACCTATTGGTTAAACGGAAAGAAACTGGGGGAGACGGCGAACGCCCTCATCGAGCATCAGCTTGACGTGACGGGAAAGTTGAACGCACATGGGCCCAACGTGCTCACCGTCCGCCTCCGGTCGCCCGTCCTTGAGGCCGCCGACAAACAATACGATCCCGGATGGGCTACCGCCCAGCCCACCAATATGGAGCAAATCTGGATTCGGAAGGCGCCCCACTCGTTCGGGTGGAATATCATGCCCCGCGCGGTGACGGCCGGTTTGTGGCGTCCCGTTGAACTGATCGTTCATCCCCAGCATGAGATCACGGACATGTATTTCGCCACCGTGTCTCTGAACTCCAGGCATGCCAGGCTCGCGGTCTGCTTCCAAATCACCACCGATCCCGCACTGCTTCCACATCTGCGCCTGCGAATTCAGGGCCGCTCGGGCGATTCGACCTTCACCCATGTCGAGAATCTGGAATTCCCGGCGGGGAGAATTGACATCAGGATCGCCAATCCCAAATTGTGGTGGCCGAGAGGTTATGGCCAGCCCGACCTCTATGAAGTGACCACCGAGCTCCTGCAGGATGACACGGTGATTGCATCCCGTCTGGACTCAGTGGGCATTCGCAAGCTCGAATTGATTTCCCACGACGCCCAGGGCCCGGAGGAGCCGGCACTGTTTCTTTACAAGGTCAACGATGTGCCGATCCTCTGTAAGGGGACGAATTGGGTGCCGCTGGACGTGTTTCACAGCCGCGACGCGGCCCGGGTTCAAAAGGTCATGGACCTCGCCGTCGATTTGGAGTGCAACTTCATACGTTGCTGGGCGGGAAACGTTTACGAGGATCACGAGTTCTTTGACCTTTGCGACCGGCACGGCATCATGGTGTGGCAAGACTTTGCTCTGGCCAACGCGCTTTATCCCCAGACCCCGGAGTTCCTGCAGGTGATCAAGGAGGAGGCTATCTCCGTCATCAAGAAGCTGCGGAATCATCCTTCCCTGGCCATGTGGTGCGGCGGCAACGAGTATGATCAACTCTGCTATGTCCTGGACTTGGACCCGGCCAACGACAGGATCACGCGGGAAATTCTGCCGCAGGCGATTTTCCAGTGCGACCCGTACCGGCCGTATCACCCGAGCTGCCCCTATTACTCGCCCAAGGTGATTGCCACGCGCGACACGACGCTGATGCCGGAAAAACACGTCTGGGGCCCACGCGACTACTTCAAGGGCAAGAATTACACCGAGCACATGCCGTCCTTCGTCAGCGAGGCCGGGTACGACGGGTGCCCGGGCCTTTCCAGCCTGAAGCGCTTCCTGGACGAGAAGCACCTGTGGCCCTGGCAGGACAATACCTGGTGGCAGCTTCACTCGTCGTCCATGACCCTGCGCCCGCTGGACCCGGTGGAAAACCACATCCTGGCCAATGAGGCCCAGGAGTTGTTCGGGAATCTTCCCGACAACCTCGAAGGTTTCATTCTGGCCACCCAGTTCACGGAGGCGGAAGCGGTTAAGTTTCTTCTGGAATCAACGCGCCTGAACAAGTGGCGGCGCACAGGCATGATCTGGTGGAACCTCATGGACGGCTGGGCGCAAATGAACGACTCCGTCGTAGATTATTACTTCAATAAGAAGCTCGCCTATTACTATATACGGCGCGTCCAGAAGCCTGTCTGCGTAATGGTCGATGAACCCACGGCGTGGTATTCCCGGGTGGTGGTCGGAAATGATTCCCGCGAGGATTCGAGCGGCCACTACCGCGTCTGGGATGCCGACTCCGGGAAAACCCTGCTGGAGGGAGACTATCAGTCCAAAGCGAATGAAAACCTGGAGGTAGGCCAGATCCCAGTATTCCATTCCGACCACCGTTTGTTCCTGATTGAGTGGACGGCCCACGCGCAGAAATATGTGAATCATTACATGTTGGGCATGCCGCCGTTCTCACTCGATCAGTACAAGTCGTGGTTGCCGAAGATTGCGGCATTGCAGAATGACTTTGATGCGGCGAACGTGGGGAAATAGCGGCTCCCCTGCTTCGGCTTCGCGCTGTGAAAGCAGCCCCGCGTTAAGGAAACCGAGCTGCTCCGGCGGGTGAAAAAGAACCGGCGCTTGGGGCTTGAATGTTCGAGATGAATTCCCAGAAGGCACCAGGATTGCGAAGTGAACAATATTGCCCTTGGTCCCTGGTCACTGATCCCTAGCCCGTAATCTCCGGGAGGTTTTAAATGCGGGGCACGATACTTATCGATGGTCGGCGACTGACACGGCGCGAATTCCACGCCGTGGTCCTGGGTAATCATCCGGTGGATCTGTCGCCGCAGGCACGCCGAGCCATGCGGCTGTCGCGCGCCTCGGTGGAGAAGATCATCGCGGAGAAGCAGGTGGTCTACGGCGTGAATACAGGCGTGGGAAGCCTCTCCACGGAACACATTGACCCGGCCGCGGCTCGCGAACTGCAATTAAACGTGGTGCGCAGCCACTCGTGCGGCGTGGGTGAACCACTGGGTGCGGCGGAGACGCGGGGGTTGCTGCTGCTGCGCGCCAACACGCTGGCCCGCGGCCTTTCCGGCGTGCGGCCATTAATTGCCGAAACACTGTGTGCTTTCCTGAACCACGGCATCCATCCGGTAGTCCCGCGGCGTGGTTCCGTGGGAGCAAGTGGTGATCTGGCGCCGCTGGCACACGTGGCCCTGACTCTGATCGGCGAGGGCGAGGTGGTGTTCCGCGGACGGCGGCAGCGCGCATCAGCAGCACTCAAGTCGACAGGTATCAAGCCCGTTACTCTGGAAGCCAAGGAGGGACTCTCCCTGGTGAACGGCACGCAGGCCATGCTTTCCCTGGGGCTGCTGGCCCTGCGCGAGGCTGAGATCCTGGCCGACACCGCAGACGTTGCCGGAGCTCTCTCCCTCGATTCATTGCGCGGCTCCACCCGTGCTTTTGACGAACGCTTGCACGCAGCGCGGCCTCATCCTGGGCAGATGCTTTCCGCCCGCAACCTGGCCCGGCTTAACCGGGGCAGCACCATCAACCAATCCCATCAAGGTTGCTCGCGCGTGCAAGACGCTTACAGCTTGCGATGCATGCCGCAGGTTCACGGGGCCGTGCGCGACGCGTTGAGTTACGCGCGGCAGGTTTTCGAAATCGAGATGAACAGCGCCACGGATAATCCCCTGGTCTTTGCGGACACGGGCGAGGTTGTATCCGGCGGCAATTTTCACGGGCAACCCGTCGCCATTGCGCTTGACCTGATGGCCATCGTGCTGACCCAACTCGGCGGGATTTCGGAACGGCGCGTTGACCGAATGGTGAATCCCCTTACATCTGAACTTCCCGCGTTTCTCGCCCACTCGCCCGGCTTGGAATCGGGACTGATGATCGCGCAGGTTGCCGCTGCTGCTCTGGCTTCGGAAAACAAAGTGCTGGCGCATCCTGCGTCGGTTGATTCCATCCCCACTTCCGGAAACAAAGAAGATTACGTCAGCATGGGGATGGCCGCCGCGTTGAAATTGCAGCCGGTGATCGCCAACGTTCGAAACATTCTGGCCATCGAATTTCTTTGTGCGTGCCAGGCGCTGGACCTTCTGGCGCCGCTACGGTCCGGCAGGCTGGCCGATCAAGCCCGGGCGCTGGTTCGCAAGGTTTCACCCCACATTGCCAAAGACCGGCCTCTGCACGCTGACATTGCGCGCGTCGCCGGACTGATTTCGGAGGGTGTGCTCGCCGGCATCGTTACGCCGGGCAGCAGAATCTGACCCGCCATGCCACCCATCTCCGCCACCATCATCACGCACAATGAAAGCGCCAATATCGCGCGCGCCATCCACTCACTTTCCTGCGCCGATGAGATCGTGGTGATTGATTCCAACTCCACCGACGATACCCGCGAGATCGCCGCCGGGTTGGGAGCGCGAGTGATCACCCACGCCTTTGAAGGTTTTGCCGCCCAAAAGAACTTCTCCAGCGCACAAGCTCGGTACGATTGGGTCCTGAGCCTCGATGCTGATGAAGAGTTGGATGATAGGGCACAAGCCGCAGTTCTGGATTGGAAGCGCACTGAGCCCGACGCCGCCGGATATCAATTCGCCCGGCGGGCACAATACCTGGGGCGATGGATTCTGCATTCGGGGTGGTATCCTGACTACAAGCTTCGGCTCTTCGATCGCCGCCGCGGCCGCTGGGAGGGTGCTTACGTGCACGAATCAGTGGCGGTCGACGGTCCGGTGGCAACACTCTCCGGGGAACTTTTTCATTACACCTGCAATTCACTGGAAGAACATCGGCAGCGAATTGAGTTCTATACCGACTTGGCCGCGAAGGAAATGCTTGCACGAGGCGAGGACGTAAGCGTTCTGCGGCGCACGCTAGCCCCACCCTGGGTATTTTTGAATATCTACTTGTTCCGGTTGGGAATGCTCGACGGTATGCAAGGTTACTTGATCGCGAAAATGGCGGCGCGATACGTCCGAAGAAAGTACGCCAAGCTGGACGAATTGCGAAAGAACCCGCGCACACACTCATGAATTCAAGCTCAGCTCTCAAAATCGCCCACATCGACACAGGCCTAAGCCTGCGAGGCGGCCAGCGGCAAATGCTGATGCTGGCGCAGGGACTACGCGAGCGCGGGCACGACCAGGTCATCGTGTGCATTGAAGGCACCCCCCTGGAAGAACAGGCGCGGCGGGAAGGCTTTCGCGTCTTCGTTTTACCCACTCATGATCCGTGGCACGCTTTTGGAATTCAGCTTTGGCGCGTTCAGCTCAAAGCCTGGGCGCCGCACATTCTGCACGCGCATGACGGGCGGGGCCAAACAGTGGCGTGGCTGGCCTCCCTGGGATTCCCAGTCCAGCGAGTGGCCAGCCGGCGCGTTACCTTCTTCCCTTCTGACCGGTGGACCTACAAACTCAAATATGCTTACACCTGCCATGCAGTGATCGCGGTTTCGGAAAACATCCGGGAGCTTTCCGTCCAGGCCGGCGTGCCCCGCGAACGGATCTCAGTTATACCGGATGGCATTGAAATCCCCGCGGAATTGCCCGGCGCCACCGAGAGACTTCGCCTGCGAACCTCATGGCAATGCGGTGATGACAATTTCGTCGTGGGCCTGCTGGGGGCATCAACCGCTGAAAAGGGACAGGACACGGCGCTTGCGGCGATGGCGCTGCTCTCGGAAAGATTTCCCGAGGCACGGATGGTCCTGGCCGGCGATGAGGCCGCAAACACCCCAATCAAACCGCCTGCCGACTCTGATTCCAAGGGCGCGCGAATTCTGCGCCTCGGCGCTATTGAGGGTCCGGCGAACTTCTTCCCGGGGCTCGACCTCTTTATCATGCCTTCGAGAGCTGAGGGACTGGGCTCCTCCGCTTTGTGGGCGATGTCGTATGGCCTTCCCGTGATTGCTACCCGCGTGGGTGGGCTTCCGGAGATTGTGATGGAAAATGAAACCGGCTGGTTGATTCCGCCCAATTCCGCCCAGGCGTTGGCAGAGGCGATCCTTCTGGCCTCTCGCGACCGGGCAAAACTGATTGAATACGGCACCCGTGGCCGAAAGCAAGCTGAGGGATTTTCTGCTGCTATAATGGTCAGCCGAACTGAGGCTCTCTATCGTAGCCTGGCGAAGGACCTTCACCCATAGCACGGAGTGCATGCAAGGATCCGGGCAAGCAGAAAGGCTCTATTTCACGTGGTCATCGCATACGCTATCATTTACGCCATCATTGGGCTATTCGGCCTCGTCTTTGGAAGCTTCCTGAATGTTTGTATTTCCCGATTGCCCCGGGGGGAATCGATTGTTCTGCCCCGCTCGCACTGCCCCAAATGCAATCATGCTATTCGTTGGTACGACAATGTTCCGCTGATCAGCTACGCAGTTTTGCGCGGCCGCTGCCGCGATTGCCATGTTTCGATCTCTCCGCTTTACCCCACGATCGAAGCCTTAACGGCCGTGGTCCTGGTTTTGACCTTCCACGTTTACGGGCTGGGACCGGAATTCGTAAAATACGCGCTATTCGGCATGATGCTGATCGTACTTATTTTTACGGACCTGCTCGACCGGCGAATTCCCCACGCCATAACGATTTTCGGAATCTGCCTGGGACTGATCTTCAGCTTTTTCATTCCGGCGGATGATCGTCCACTGGTTTGGATCTTCCGGCATTGGGATTTCTATCTTGACGGCACTGCCGCCTCAGTCTTAG
>JARLGN010000111.1 GCA_031292775.1 Acidobacteriota bacterium
AGGTGAGTCTCATAGCGGATCACGTCGCCCATTTCCTGGCTCGGCAGGAGCAGATCGGCATCGTCGCGCACGGGATCGTCCTCCTTATGCTCCGCCGTATACAGGGCCTGCCGTTGCTGGTAGTTTTCGATCTCCCGGTCCACGCTGGCGGTTAGGGCGACCTGTCCAGGATCACCATAGGGCACCTCACCCTCCGCCTGGCGTTTCGAGAGGACTTGGAACGGCCCGCGCAACATAGCACCCTGCATGCCTGGGTTCTCGCCGTAGAGGAGGTTGAAATAGACGACGCCGTCCGCTTCAAACATTCCCGCTCTGACCAGGTCACTCAAGTTATGGAGCATTTCAAGAACCTGCTGGAATTTCCATGGCGAGTCCGGCAAGCCCGTTAGGCCCAACGCGCGAATTTGCTGGCTCTGCCCGAGGTCTGCGAAGCCGGAAGCGGGCATCTTTTCACGTTGGCGGTCGCCCGCGTGCTTCTGCTTCCGCATCGCCAGCACCCCTACCTCCGCGCGTTGCAGACGCTCAACCCGCGAGCGCAGAATGGCGATGTCCTGCACCCAGGCGTCCTCCCAGCCATCCCGGGGCTCCATGGCTGCGATCAGAGCCTTGTGTGTCCGTTCAAAATCGCCCGCGCGTTCGCCGAGCGCCTCAATGCTATGCGCCACCACCTCGGAATGTGGGCGGGGCCTTGGTAAATTGCGGCTCGAGATGGCTTTGCCCCGCTCGGTGCGCGGGCCGGTGGAAAGCTTGCTGTTGGCGTTGCTCGCAATGGACTGCGCCGGACTGGGTTCTCGATTGATCAGGCTCATGGTTTTGTCTCCTTCAATTTGAACAGGCGGCCAGCCCGCCCGCGCCGCTGCGCTCACCTGCAAACCGTAATTACAAGGGTGGGAAAAGGATTGCCGGGACAGCCGATGTAGCGTACAGCGGTCATGACCTTTCAATAGTAGCTAACGCGGCTAGCCTTGTCAATGTAAATACGTTACCACTTTCCTACCGGCAGGAAAAATGATGAAGAAAAATTCTGACAAACCGCAAATTGGCCGGGAAATACATCATTATGTCCATAGGCTTCGCCCTGCGCGCAGGGCCGAACGGCCACCGACGCGCCAATGCCACGATGGCGACAGCGCGCGTTCGGACTTCCACATCTCGTATAGTCACCCCTCGCGTGCATAGGCGCTGGAATAACGGTTAGCAGTACCTGGGAGCCCGTGAAACGGGCGTTGTCATGTAGCCCACGGCGAAGTCGGGAATCTTGCGGTCTCTTGCCGGTGGAGCCACCGCCACAATGCGGGCAATCAGCGTGTCCCGGAGTTGGCGGAGGTTTACGCTGGGCATGGGCCTTCGTGACGCATTTTGTGCCCCATCGTTAATCGCCACCTTACTCGCCCAGAAGGGATGCCGGGTCGGTGCGGAAGGGATTGACGACGACGAGACCGTCGAGGTCCTGACCCGCCTGAAAGTCCTCGGTCAGGAGATACCGGCACGAAGCGGACTTCGCCGCGGCCACGATGAGTGCGTCCCAAAAGGACATCGGGAAGCGGTCCTGGGTTTTCCAGGCATTGTCGAGGATCCCACCGTCCACGTTCACCGGCCGCCAGGCCAGCAGGTCACGCACCTCAGACCGCGCAGCTTGCCGGACGTTCGGCCATTTGTGCGTCACCTTGGCATAGAACTCCTGGAGAACCTGAAAGCTGATTCGGCCCTGACGCCGCCTCCATAACTCCGCCCGCCACTCTCGCGCCGCCGCCTGCTTCTTCAGGTCAGCATCGTCAAGCGCGTAGATGAAAACGTTCGTATCAACGAAGACCGGGGCGATCATGGACCTCCTCGCGGGACATATATCGACCGTCGGTCTTCAAAAAGGGCTTGCGCGCCAGGGCTCGCCGCATCGCAGACTGGTAGGCGTCCTCTTCCATCATGCGTTCTTTCAAGATGCCCGCCAGAAGACGCGAGACACTGGTATCTTTCCGCGCGGCTTCAATGCGTGCCCAGCGCGCGACAGCCTCCTCCAGGGTAATCGTGATGTTTCGTCGCTGAATCTTCATAGCACGAATATAGTGCAGCACGACTTCCGTGTCAATCTGCCCCAGCGTCAGCGTTGCCGATCAAAGGGGAGCGTAAGATGTGTACCGTGAGTCCACCGGCTGATGGGGCAGAACCGTAGATCCACAAAACTCATTGATGCGCCACCTGCGGGTATATACTGGCGCAATCTTCTTGGGTATTTGGATTTTCCAACCTGTGATCCCGGAGGGAGTACTGAAGTGGCCATCAGGACCCTTTTATATTTGCTTCTCGTCGCCGGTATGGTTCCGGCGGCACAACCACAACAACCCAAACCGCTGAATAAGGAGCAGGTGGTCGCTCTGGTTCACAACGGGCTTGCGGATGAGTCCGGTGCCAGGCTGGTCAAGGATCGCGGACTCGATTTTGCTCCCGCCCAGGATTTTGTGGAATCCTTGCGCAAGGCGGGTGCCAATGACGCGTTCATCAATGCCGTGCTGGCGGCAGATCACCCCAGGCCGGCGCCGCCTCCAAAGAAGGCGCTCAACCGCGTCCAGCTTACGGCCCTGGTCAAGGCCGGTATCGCCAGTTCGCGCGTCGCGATGTTGGTGAGTGATCGCGGAATAGACTTCGCCCCTACTGACGACTTTCTCCAGCAATTACAAACGGATGGGGCTGGTCAAGACGTCGTGGATGCCCTGAAGACGGCGGAAAAAGCCTCGCCTCACCCCGCGCCGACAAAGGGAACGCCGCCCTCACCCCCTGATCGGAGCAAGGTAAAGCGAATCCGAGTGGGGAATTCTGTAGTAGCTGCCAAGCTGGTATATCAGGAACCGCCCGTATACCCGCCACTCGCCAAAATGGCGCGCATCCAGGGAATTGTTCGAATGGAAGTCGTCATTGGCAAAGACGGAACCGTGCAGGACATCAAAGTGCTCAGCGGCCACCCGCTTCTCATCGAGTCAGCACTGGAAGCTGTTTCCCGCTGGCGTTATCAACCCACTTTGCTGAACGCAGAACCCGTTGAAGTGGTGACGGAAGTCGATGTTAATTTCCGGCTGAATCTGTAAGCAAGCTTGATGGGGAATTGTTGTTTAGTCCGAACTCCTCACCACGTTTGGACGCCGCGGGAAGGGCGGGGCTTCAGAGGCTGCGGGAAAACGTATTAGGGTCCCTTGAGCCCCGCAGGGGCTCGAGCTAATAGCCGGGGGCAACGCCCCATAAGCGTTAACTTAAGGCTTCCGTCTGAATTGATGTTCTCTCCTCACAGGCCCGGAGGGCCGGAAGACCGTAGCCCACGGCGTAACTTGTCCCGATGTTTTCGATCGGGAACCGTGGGGCAAGCGTGCACGATGACTTCCAGCCCCAGAGGGGCGAAAGAAAGGGACCTTGGGCGTAGGTTGCGACAATCCTGGAGTTTCGCCCTACTCGCCGCGATTTACTTCTTTCGCCCCTCTGGGGCTCGTTGAGGTGGCGCTCCCTTGACCCACGGCTTACGCCGTGGGCTATGATCTTACGCCGCTACGCGGCTGGTGCCGTCGCGGTCTTAGGTTAACGCCTATGGGGCAACGCCCCCGGAACGCATCCTGGTTGATCCCCGACCCTGAAGGGGTCGCATTAGTCCTCACCGCTGCGGCCAAGACCCGCGGATATCAGGTGCTTGCAACTAGAGCAGGCCTGGAATGTCACGCGCACCGTGCAGGACGCGAACGATTTCGACGGGCCTTCGGGCGATGTAAATTATCAAGTATGAGCCCTCCGGCCAGATGAGCACGGGCTTTTCAGTAAGGTCTTCCCGGCGGTGTCCAATTTCTGGGTGGTTGGCAATCCTCTGACAGGCGTCAAAAATCTGAAGGCGAAGGCGGCGGGCGGCTTTCATACTGTCGTCGGCAACATACGCCCAGATTTCCCGAATATCCTGGGCGGCTTCCGGCGAAAGTTTGAAGCCTTTCATGTCCGTTTGCGCTTTCCCGCCAATTCTCGTTCTTCCGTCGCCAGCGCCCGGAAGAATTCTTGTCCGTCCACTCCTTCCCCGCGTTCGAGGGAAGCCCAGCCCTTATTGATCTTCTTCCGGAGATCCTGAATCTGGAGCTGCCGAATCTGGTCCCTCTCTTCAAAGAGCCGCAGTGCCTCCCGAACCACTTCGCTCGCGGAGTTATAGCGGCCCGTCTTCACTTTATTTTGAACCAGCATTTCCAGCGCAGGTGTGAGGTTAACATTCACAGGCAGTCCTCCTTGTCCTTAAGACCGAAAATAGCAGTCCTGTCCATCATTGTCAATGTTGGACATTCCTCATCAAACCGCGCATACAAAAAACCAAAGTATGCGCCACCCGCGGCTGGGGGATATTTCCAGGGTCTCCGGGAAATCCGCCGCCCATTGGGTTATCTATCACCTTTCCAGGGCTCGCCCGGCAGACGTTGTATTAGGCGTGACGAAACAGCGTAAGCGGCCCTCTTGAGGTCCCAGGCGAATGCCGCTGAAAGTAACGGATTAATATCAGCAGCAAATTCCGGGTCATGCAGCTTGTCCGCGATGTTTTTCTCGAACTGAGCCCGGGTTACCTTATGGCCTTCCCGGTTCATATACTCTGAAAATGCTGCGATGATACGGTCAGGTGTTACCTCCGGTTTTTCCAGAGCGGTCGCCAAGTCGAACAGGTCTCGCCCCTGCTTGCGCTGATACAGCGCCCGCAACTTGGTCCCGAGAAGCTCGTCGAGGTCGTAGCTGCAAGTCTGGCACTTGCCTTCGAACCAGCGTGATGAGACGGAAAAGGGAACGTGCTTGAAACCGTAGACGGCAAAATGCTCCCGCGAATTGATCTCGACTTTCAGCCGCAGACGGATGGGCGGCGTGTTCTCGGAGTCAAAGCGGTAGACGAAGGTGACTCGTCCCTCCGTTTGTTTCCACTGCGGCTTGCCAAGCCAGGGATCGAGAATTTCGCGCAGTGCTTCCATCGCCGGACCTGCCGGCTCGGCCCTCGTCTGGACAAGGTCGATGTCTTCGGAGTACCGGGCAGCGGGTTTGAGGTGAAGTTTGTAGAGGGCAGTTCCACCCCGAAACGCTAGAGCGTCGCACAGGAGCGGATGCGAGAAAATTTCGACGAGCGCCCGGCTGATAACCAGATCCTGCTCGACCTGGAAGTCCTGGACCCATGGGGCCACTGCCCGCCACTCTGTAATGTAGTCACGCGGGATCACAGTTCGGCCTCAACATGGGCATTGACATAGAGCTTCCAGGCCTCGTCGCGACTGGAGCGCTTCTGTGAAGCTTTCGGCAAAAGCCTGGTCGACTGCTTTGCGTGTTCTCGCACGTACTCCTTAAGAACTGGAGTCTTTGCGCCAAAGCCAAGAAGCTCTAGCAGGTATCCGAGCCGTTGCGCCCAAGTGACGGGCGCTGTCCGAGCCGTTGTGGCAAGCTTCTCGGGATCGATCCGCTCGGCGAGTTCCGACAGAACCGTCGCCACCTGATTGGTTCCACCGGCATGATGCGCATAACCGACAAGATCAAGCGCCGTTGCCTCAGGCGACGACACGAGGAGCGTGCCTCGCGGCGTATTGAAACTCTGAACGGGCACCTCGGTGAGGCGCTTTCGCGCCAGAAAGGCAACGTGTACCACCCCGCACTGGATCGGTCGGCGATTCTTTGCCAGGAAAACCTGGAATTCCTGTGGCCGCTGATGCGCCGCGCCGTGATACTGTGCGGCCGAAAGGAGTCCAGCATAATAGGGAAGATTCCGGCACTTCATTAGCGCCGGGATAAACTGTTCGGCAGGAAGGCAGCCTAGCGAGAGATATTCTGGCGGAACGATGACGTAAAACCCGCGTGCAGGAGAAGCAATCAGCTTTTGTTTTGCGAGACGGTTCAAGGCGAGCTTGGCAGCAGCGGCGGAAACACCCAGCGCCGACGGCACCTCGCAGGAGACAAAGTGATAGCGCCCGCTTGCAGCAAGACCGTTGATGTATTCCCTGGCGCTTGGATGGCTAGACCCTGATTTCACACTCGCAAAGTATCACTTTCCGATACTTTGCGCAAGTGAATCAAGCAGGCAGCACAGTCAATGCAGTTCTGACCGTGGCTATTGCGGGGGCACCGACATCGCTTTTTATGTCCGTGACCCTACGTGTCAGGTGGTTTTCAGGCCCACGGCCCGGGCTAACTTCTTCTGCCGCTCGTCAAAGGTCCAGAAGCGCTCGGCTTTGAGTTCAAGTGCCGAAGCCACGTGCAACGAGTCGAGAGTCCGTATGCCGAGCTTAGCGCCGTAGCGGCGGGCCAGTTGGGCGCACACCTCAAAGGCTGATTCCGGCACCCCAATTTCGGCCCATAAACCGCTCTCCCGGTGCTGCTGAAACCGCGCATAGGATTGATCAACCTCGGTTCGTGTCG
>JARLGN010000112.1 GCA_031292775.1 Acidobacteriota bacterium
AACGAGCAACAAGCCAGCCATACGTTTCGAGGAGGCTATGAGAGCGGCCCCGGCGACGGTACGCACGAATGCCAGGGCGTAGCCGCTCTCGGATGCCCAGCGGAGCCAGGGACGCAATTCAGGGTCGGTGTGTGGGGAGTCCTGCCGTCCCTTAGAGAGCGACACGAGGGTACATTCGGGGTACACCGGGGTGCAATCTGCATTTCGCAGAGAATAGCCCCCAGCGCAGCCAAAATCATGGCTAAACTATGGCTGAAGAGACAACAAAATGCCTGAAAATCCCTCACAATACGAGCGGTGGGAGACACAGCCTTATGGCTCTCGAATCTTAGATTTATCAGTTATTATGGAAAAAGTTGAGGTAACTAAACAGGCATTTTAAGTCCCTTGCGTCTACCAGTTCCGCCACCCCCGCATGACTTGCGCAATGCCCATGCTACCACGAGTTCGCTTCCTTCGCGGAACCTGTGCGAATCTTCTGTATCGAGACGTGTGTGGACATTCTCGCGTCGCAAGGCCACAATAGCGCTTCAAGTCCAATCGATATCCTAGGGCAGGCTGACTATGACAAACAATTCAACGATTCTTCGAGCCGTTGCAGGAGCTTTTCTGCTGGCTGTGGCGGGAGGTGCGGTGGCGGTTCATCTTCACGCTGCCCGCAATGCGGATACCGGTGTTCTGGGCCTGAAGAAGGTCATCGCTTTCACCTACAGCCCCACCAAAGATTTTGATCTCAAGCGACTGCACTCCGCGACGTTCGTTGGTCCGCTGGGCGCCGGTGATTGGAAGGATTGGCGGTCCCGAGGCGTGGTTGTGGGAGTCGGCCATACGTGGACGGACCTTTTGCGCTCGCCCCTCGATAAAGCCGTGGATGCCCTGGTGGGACAGGATTATGGGGGAAATCCGCAGCCGGTGGTGATGATCGATGAATTCGGTTTCGACTACGGCGGCAACATGGATCAGAAATCCGCCCGGGTTCTCCGCCAGACTAAACTCAAAAAACCGGACTTATCCCTGGCGGTCTTTGACATGCGGGGGCCGATTCCGCAAGTTCTGGCGGAAACTTACCGCGACGTGGCAGACCTCGTCATGTTAGAGAGCTACGTTGGTAGCTACCGGCAGTATTGGTGGATCGCCACCCAGGTTTGGTCGGCGCGAAAATACGGCATCCTGCCGAAGACCATCGTGATACTTGGGGTGGGGAAGGGTGGCAATCCTGGCGAAGACTGGGCAGAAACGAAAGAGGAACTCGAACAGCAGATTCGTTTCGTCCGGCTGATCGCTCCGGAATCGCCGGGGGTGGGATTTTTCGGCGGCACTCCAGAGCTGCTCACCAGCGCCGATGCCTTGTGCGAGCAATTCTCCCACATTCCGACCAACGGCTCAGGGTTGCCCGCCGACGTCCGCGCCGTCGCCCAGACTTTTACGCGCCGCTACGCCAAACCGACTTTGGTTGTGTCCCCCAGTTTTGTGGAGCCCAACTACACTGAGGACGGGAAAGGAATGGCCGATCCGAAGGCGATGCGGGCTTACATCATCAATCTTGGCGACGAGGACGCCCAAAACGTAAAGGTTCGATTGCGCAATCTGCCTAACCTGGGTGGCAACGTGTTTGCCGAGGGGGTGGTTCCGCTTATTCCAAGACAAGGTGAGGCCATTGCTGTCCTGCCGGTTACGGACCTATGGCGCGAATGGGTGGGACAATGGATCGTGGAGGTTGACGCCCCTGGCTGCGACGTCTTATCCTTCAAAATTGAAACTCCAGCCAAGTAGTACGAACCGAGCCGTGAGTTGGTTTGTTTTCTCATGTGAGTCGCGATGGAATTTCAGGCGCAGGTAGGGCGCCGCGCGCCCACCCCTGCCGCCAATTGATGCAAAGGAGCTAAGAACAGATGAGACTACCGAAGATGTCGAGGCGCGACCACTTGCGATTGTGGGGAACCGGCGCTACCGCCCTTGCGGGTTCCGCCGCGGGGGTGCTGCCCCTGAGTCGCAGTAAAGCATTCGGAGCAGAGCCTGCGGCCATGGGCCAGGAGAGCGCAGAGGTACAAGCCGATCGCGAGCGGCGAATGAAATGGTGGCACGAAGCGCGATTTGGGATGTTCATCCATTGGGGCCTTTATTCCGTCATCGGCCAGCACGAGTGGGCCATGGAGGTTGAGGGCATTCCCGTGGCGCAATACCAGCAATTGGCGAAGCACTTTACGCCCAAGCCTCATGCCGCGCGTGAATGGGCAAAACTCGCCAAACGCGCCGGCCAGAAGTACATGGTGATGACCACCAAGCACCATGAGGGATTCTGCAATTTTGAATCGAAGCTCACCAACTATTGCGCTCCCAAGCAGGCCTGCGGCCGCGACCTGGTGGCGGAATATGTGGAGGCGGCGCGCGCCGAAGGTTTGCGCGTGGGCTTCTATTATTCCCTGATGGACTGGCACCACCCCGACGGCGCGCGTTGCGCGACGGATGAGGCGGCACGCGTGCGCTTTGTGGAATACACGCACGGCTTGATCCGCGAACTCCTGACCCAATACGGAAAGATTGACATCCTCTGGTACGACGTCGATTGGCCGCTCAATGCCGAGCAGTGGGAATCCGAGAAAATGAACAAGATGGTGTTTCAGTTGCAGCCCGACATCATTGTGAATAATCGCAACGGCCTGCCCGGGGATTTCGCCACACCCGAACAGCATATTGTCGCCTCCAAAGGCGGACGGGCCTGGGAATCCTGCATGACCATGAACGGAAGCTGGGGTTACCAAAAGGCCGACAAAGACTGGAAATCTTCGGAGACCATCGTGGGCAATCTCACTACCTGCGCGCACGACACCGGAAATTATCTTCTGAATATCGGCCCCAAGCCTGACGGCTCCGTTCCCGAGGATTCAGTTCGCATCCTGACCGAAGTTGGCGAGTGGATGGACAAGAATGGCCCGACGATTTACGAATCGGAGCCCTGCAAAACGGGATGGCACGTTTACGCGAGCTACACCCGAAAAGGCAACACATTGTATATGCATATTTCCCACTGGCCAGGTGAAACGCCGGCGTCAAAGGGCCTGGAATTCTTCAACCCTCCCAGCGTTGTCGCCATCGGTGGGTTGCGGGCCAAAGTAAAGTCGGCGCGCTTGTTCGCTTCCGGCAAACCTGTGACTTTCGAGCAGGGAGACGAGTACGTCAGGTTCACGGGCCTGCCCATTGAGGCGCCGGACTATCCCGTCACCACCCTTGCCATCGAGTGCGACGCCGAACCCGAAATTGACGGCGCCGACGTTCGCAAGAACCGTAAGCGGGAGGGAGTGGGGGTGTAGGAAAGTAGGCGCCAGGCAGTAAGCAGCAGGCAGCGGGCCAGTCGGAAGTTCCCACCTTTGCCAGCCAATTTACTGAATGGGAATTGCGCCTTCCGTTGATCTTCCCCGCGAGCCAGTTCGCGGGGAAGAAAGCGGCAGCAAGCTGCCCCTATCGAAAGGTCACTCCACATGCCCGTGGCGAGAATTCCGAACTAGAACCTTCCCTGGGGTTTGACGCGGAAAGCAACCCCGGTCTTGCCGGCATCTTGCGCCCCCCGAACGGCCTTGGCGCTGTCCGTATTGAATCCCCACAACAATTGCTTCTTTCGCCCCTCTGTGGCGGGGAGAGTTGTGGGGCGACCTCTACACCCATAGCTCACGCTATGGGCTACGATCTTTCGCCCGCTGTGCGGGCTTTCGATGAGCCTAAGGACGGGGCCCACATTTACTGATTACTGAAAACTGACGACTGAAGACTCACAGAGCGCGCAGCCACGGTCAGCGGTCCGCTGAACGTGGGCTTTTTTCCTGCCAAGGCAAAATCCCTGTAACTCCACCCCGCCGACCCGTTACGCTGTCGTCCCTTTTGTCGATCCGGTTACGAGGAATCAGGGGTAAAACCACACGGGAGAATAATAGGCGCGCCAGCGGGACCGATTGGTGATAATGTGGCGTGCCCTCATCGGTAAATACGGTGGTTGAACATCATGCTGCCGGCGAGTGAATGAGGGAAAGGAGTACGGCAATGAAGAAAAAAGGCTATCCACGCGGCAACCCTCCGGAGGACATGGAAAAGTTGCGCCTGTGGTGGGAAGAGGAAATGCGGAAGTGCGGCTTGGATGGCACGGTTGTCATCGAGTATGCTCCCTTCAGTGTCCAGCAACCTGCCCAGAGCCTGGGCAAGAGACTGTTCGAATCGTTGGTGATGAACTACGCCACGACCGCGAATGCTCATCTTTATTCCACCACGATTCCCGGGGCGCCTTGGCCATTGGAGGCAGTCGTGATGACGACCGAGGCTGGCATGGTTACGAAGATCGTTTACGGGGCGGTCTTGAATGCTCCGATCACAGCCGAGGTTTCTTTCAAGAAATCTGTCGGCATGATAGGTGACAAGTTGGAAGTTGAAGGTCCGGGAGCGGAGCCCTTTGCGACCCAGAAGCCGCTACTTAAGAAAATCAAGGACGGTATCAGTTTGCGTTACGCGCCCCCACTTTTTGGTTTCGTGACCTCACAGAAGCTCCTGAAGTTGCCGGAGGTATCGGTGACGTTGCGGCCCAATCCCGCGGGCGGTGAGGCAGTTATTTGCACCACCGCTTGGGACGAGGCAGCCTTCATTGGGCGGCATTACAGCTTGGGGTTGGCCAAGGCGCTCGACATCTTGAAGGCAATTGAACAGGTCAGCAACGCCCTTCGCGGTGAGATGGGATCCCCCCGTGCAGCGTAGTAGTGCTGCCGCTGCAAGGCGACGGCATTAATGCTATCTGCCAAGTCCTCCAACCCTCGGTTTGCGGAGACCGTGAGTGTTGGGAAGCCTCAGGCCCGACAGGCCACCAGCATGGGCAATTCCTTCGCATTCAGCCTGGCTTTAGTGGGATCGGGTGACTCTCTCATTGCACCCATCCATGTGTGTAGTATAGTGGCGCGTCACGGATCCAAGTTTCTGCGATGAAAAGTTGCCCCAGGTGTCAGTCAATTTACCGCGGCGCCCAGGCAGAACACCCGCGCTATCCTGCAGGGATCTTGGCTCCCGACTTTATTTCGCGTCTCCCCTATAAAGTTGCGCTCACGGATACCTCCAGTGGCATGTACAATGGCATCATCGCCACTTGATTTGCAGGAGTCTTATGAAATCTTATCTCCTGATCGTGTTGTTCATGCTCGCCTCCCTCGCGCGCCTGGCGGCCTCACCGCAGGCCAACGCGCCACTGGCAAAAGACCAAATCATGGACCTGGTTCAGGCCGGAATGGACAATGGCGCGTTGGCAAAGAAAATCGGCGAGCGCGGCAT
>JARLGN010000113.1 GCA_031292775.1 Acidobacteriota bacterium
CAGTTGGGCGCACACCTCAAAGGCTGATTCCGGCACCCCAATTTCGGCCCATAAACCGCTCTCCCGGTGCTGCTGAAACCGCGCATAGGATTGATCAACCTCGGTTCGTGTCGTGGCCCCTCTGAAGACCTGCAGCTCAACGGCATGAGTCCACTCGGCCACGTGAAAGGGCGTGAGCCAAACAACAGGGCTGGAAGCGATTAGGCGCTCGGCCTCGGTTGAGTGTGCGTCTGGGATGTAGAGCGAAACAAAGAAGCTGGTATCGGCGTAAGTGCTCAATAGCGTGATCGCTCCCGCTCCTCAATCAGCAAGTCCGCTCCGGGGAGGGTCCGGTCCCCAAAAATTTCCTTGCGCATGGCGGCGAAGTCGGGAATCTTGCGGGTCTTTGCCGGCGATGCGACAGGAACAATCCGGGCTATAAGCGTGTCCCGTTCCCGCAATTCCACGGTCTTGCCGGCGCGCAGCCAGGCCTTCAACTGCCGCGTGTCCCGGAGTTGGCGAATGTTTACGTTCGGCATGGGGTAATCGTGACACATTTTGTGTCACATTGTCAATCGGCGAGAGCGGGGGGGTAGCCGTCAATGCAATTCCGACCGTAGGTACTTCCATTGGGGGACCGGGCAGGAAAGGGAAGCCCACGGTCAGAAAATCACTGACCGTGGCTACAGTCTTGCTTTTCCAGTTGTACCCCAATGGCATCTCGCCTCGGCGTGAATCGCGTACCGGGCGTCGGGGAGCAGATACAGTGAATAGGTGTTTTCGCCGTCTAGGTAAGGATACGGAATCATTCCTTTGCTGGCTTCAACGCTCACCTGAGGGTCGTTATAATCTTGGCTTTGTCTGCCATTCCAATCCAGTCTCAGCGTGACCTATCGTGTCAGAGATGCGGCAAGAATGTGAATGTCAGTGTCCGAAATCTGCTGCCCCTCGGCCAAGTGGATGACCACTGCACTTTCCCGGTCAGGAGCATCGGGGGAAAAAGTCCGAGGGAACGGAGCATAAGGCTCCTCCGTGTTCTGGCGATTAAAGACCAACACATAGTCACCGGCGGGAAGGTGGTTGAACTCGAAAGGTTTCCAGTCTTCCGTAGGCGTCGCCTTACCTTGAAACCCAATCAAGCCTGGTTGGCGCTCATTGTACCGATTGGCGCGGTAAAGCTCCACACCAGCGGTGTTCAACGGTTTTCCGTCTGGCCCGATAACTTTGCCGCTGATCCTGCCGGTGGGCAGCGCGTAGAGATTAATCCTCGCGCACGACCCACGGTCCAACTCAAATGGGGGTGGCGCGCCTGTCCCGATAGTCGCGCCGAGCTCCAGGTTGGGTGGCAATTCGGCAGAGACTTCGTACTTGCCTGGTGGAACATGGTGGAAGAAGTATGACCCATAGCCATCGGTCCTGGTTTCAAAGGACTGCTTATCGGATTTAATTCTGACCAGAACATGGGGCAGGGGGCGCTCGAAGTCTTTCTCCCAAATCGCCGCAAACCCCTCCGATGTGCGCATCAGTGTTCCGTAAACCGGCGCGAGCGCTCTGCCGCTCCTCTCCGCCCTCAATTGTTCCAATGTCGCTTGGGCGCATTCCAATAGGTGGGTACCGGAACATATCCCTGCGGCCAGGCAGCCCTTCTCTGCGTCAACCCAACTACACCCGCCCGCAAACACAAGGTATTGCTCGCCATTTGCAAAATGAATTTGGAATCCCAGCACTGGACCCACATCGACGTAGTCGCCCTTCACACCTTTGAAGGCCTCCGTCACATGGAATTTGGTCATCAATTCGCCTTGGTCGGTCCCAACGACCGTGCCAATGAAGATGGCCTTGGAGTACTTGATCTGACTGGGGAGGTCAAGCTCAACACATTCATTTGCCCATGCTGACGTCAGAGAAGTCACGAACAACCCGAGAACCAGTAGCAGGCCTCGCTTCGTGAGTGGGCAGCGCATGTTTACCACCATTGCCAATCTTGCCGGTCCGATAAATGGCAGTGGTAGCCACGGTCAATGCGGTTCTGACTGTGGGTTCTTCCATTGGGGGACCGGGCATGAAAGGAAAGCCCACGGTCAGAAAATCACTGACCGTGGCTACGTCTTCCAGCTTTCCGAGCTTCCGGGCCATAGTTAGGGAAGACAGCGCATACATGAAAAGCGATGTATGCGCCACCCTCTAATCCCTAACCCCGAACCCCTAATCCCTGTCCTTTGCTACGTCCTGAGCAGCGACCGATAGCTCAGTTTGGAGCGCACGGGGAATTCGTGGGCGAAGTTCTTGATCTTCTCGCAAATCCCGTCCACATCCAGGCCAAACTTGGCGTGCAGCAAGGCGGGAGCACCGTGGGGAATGATGCGGTCGGGAACAGCGATGCGCAGAATGCTGGCGGGGATTTTCCTGTCCTGCAATAGCGTGGCGACCGCCGAGCCAAACCCTCCGGCTTCGGTGCCTTCCTCCGCTGTTACCAGGAACTGCTTTTCCGCCGCCAGGCAGCAGATTAATTCCTCATCCAGGGGTTTGACGAACCGCGCGTTGATAACCGTGGCGCGGATGCCCACCTCCTCAAGCCGTGCCGCCGCTTCCATGCACGGATGGACCATGGAGCCCAGCGCCAGGATGCCAATGTCAGAACCCTCGCGCAGAATTTCGCCTTTGCCAATCTCCAGGGCCTTCAAGTCCTTATCCATCGTAACGCCCAGGCCGTTGCCGCGGGGGAACCGCAGCGCAGCAGGCCCGTTGACGTTGATTGCCGTGTAGAGCATGTGGCGCAATTCGTTTTCATCCTTGGGAGCCATTACCACGATGCCCGGCAGGGCGGTAAGGTAAACCAGGTCGTACAGTCCGTGGTGCGTGGGGCCGTCAGCACCCACCAGCCCGCCGCGGTCAAGAGCAAAAGTTACCGGAGATTTCATCAGGCAAGTGTCGTGCATTATTTCGTCAAAGGCGCGTTGCAGAAAAGTGGAATAGATCGCCACCACCGGCCGCATGCCTTCGCAGGCCAGTCCGGTGGCGAAAGTAACAGCGTGCTGCTCCGCGATTCCCACATCATAGAAGCGCTCGGGAAAGCGTTTGGAAAAGTCGTTCAGGCCGGTGCCTTCTCCCATGGCGGCGGTAATGGCCACCACGCGCGGATCTTTTTCCGCCAATTCGCAGATCGCCTTGCCGAACACCGAAGTGTAGCTCGGCGCCCCCGCCGGACCCTTAAAGAAAGCGCCGGTGGAGAAATCAAAGGGAGTCACACCGTGATATTTCGTCGGCAGTTGCTCGGCAATGGGATAGCCCTTGCCCTTTTGCGTCACAATGTGAACCATGACCGGGCCGGGACGCTCCTTGGCCTTGGCAAGCACGTTCATCAATTCTTCCAAATTGTTGCCGTTGATGGGCCCGACATATTCAAATCCCAGTTCCTCAAACACCAATCCCGGAATCAACATGCTCTTGGCGGTTTCTACCAGGTCCTGGGAGATTTTCAGCAGGCGGGGGCCCAATCGAGGGACCGCGCGGATCATCTTTTCCACTTCTTCCCGCAAGCGGTTGTAGGCTTGCCCGTGAACGATGCGGTTCAGGTAGCCCGCAAACGCGCCGACGTTGGGAGAGATCGACATCTTGTTGTCGTTCAGGATGACCAACACCTTCTTCTTCAGCGTCCCGAGATTGTTGATGCCTTCCAGCGTCAAACCCGTGGTCAGCCCGGCGTCTCCCACCACGGCCACCACGTGAAAGTTCTCGCCCTTCAGATCCCGCGCCACGGCCATGCCCAACGCTCCGGAAATCGCGGTGCCGGCGTGGGCGACGTTAAAGGTGTCGTAAGGGCTTTCATCACGTACCGGGAAACCGGAGATTCCCCCATATTGCCGGATCGTGGGAAAGCGGTCGCGGCGGCCCGTCAGGATCTTGTGGCCATAGGCCTGGTGGCCAACGTCCCACACGATCTTGTCCTTGGGGGTGTCAAACAGGTAGTGGAGTGCAATGGTCAACTCTACCGCGCCCAGACTGGAGGCCAGGTGGCCGCCGATCTTCGCGATTACGGAAACCATGTAATCGCGCAATTCCTCGGCGACAATGGGAAGATCCGCCCGCGGGACTTTTTTTAAGTCAGCCGGGGAATCGATTTTGTTCAGATAGCGGTATTCCATGAGCACCTCTAAGAAACTGCGTAGGCAGTATGCAGAAGGCAGTAGGCAGAAACAAACGTCAAATGCCAAAAGTTAAGGGTCGAAGGTCAAGACCGGGAATGCTCGCACTTTTGACTTTTGCCATTTGCATTTTGCCTTTTGACTTTGCTCTTCCCAACTGCCTGCTTCCAACTGCTTGCTGCCTTCCGCCTACTGCTTACTGCTTTCTGCCTACGATATACTGCGCAATCCCCTGCAATACATTGGCGCGTTCGCCGTAGGGCTGCAGGACGTCGCACGCTTCTTCCACCAGTCGGGCAGCAATGCGCTTGGAGGCCTCAATACCATGAATTGCGGGGTATGTGGCCTTGTGCTGTTGTTCGTCTTTACCAATGGTCTTTCCCAATTCGGCCTGGGATCCCAGGACATCGAGCAGGTCATCGGCAATTTGAAACGCCAATCCGATCTTCTCTCCATAAGCCGTAATGCGGGCCAAATCGTCCGGGCTTGCGGGGGTCAAGATCGCGCCGGAACGCAGGGCGGCACGGATGAAAGCACCGGTCTTGGCGGAGTGGATGTATTCCAGCCGCGCGGCGTCGCCGGTGGTGTCCGATGACTCCAGGTCAACCACCTGTCCGCCCACCATGCCTTTTTTCGTTCCGATGGCGTGGGCAAGCTCATCGAGAACCCGGAGGGTGCGCGCGGCAAATCCATCGCCCGCTTGCACGCCGGCATGGGCAATCACCTCAAAAGCCAGGGTCAGCAAAGCGTCACCGGCCAGTATCGCCGTTGCCTCACCAAAGACCACGTGCGAAGTGGGCTTGCCGCGACGCAGGTCGTCATTGTCGAGCGCCGGGAGGTCATCGTGAATCAGCGAGTACGTGTGAATCAGTTCGAGCGCGCTACCCACCCGCAGCAGAACCGCCTCATCGCCGCCAAACAAACGCCCAGCCTCCAAACATAGCGTGGGGCGAAGGCGCTTTCCACCGGCAAAGACCGAGTACCGCATTGCCTTGTGGATGCTGGAGGGATACTCCTGCTCTGGCGGAAGGATACGCTCAAGTTCCGCGTCCACCAACGCGCGGCTTTGTTCGAGCTCCTGGCGAATTGTGTCTGGCGATGAAACGTTCATAAGTGTTTGCGAAGGGCAGGAGTCAGAAGACAGGAGTCAGGAGTCGGAAGTCGGAATAGGCCCATCTCTATTAACAACGGATGGATGACTGTATCCGCACTTTCGAAACTTTCCGACAACTGTAATATCGCGAATTCCGCCCTATTCTGACTGCTGACTCCTGTCTCCTGACTCCTGCTATCTTATCTTTCCCCCGCGTCTGTCTCCTCCGTTGGAAAGGGCTCCGCCACCATTTTGCCCCCGACCTTCCTGGTCATAATTTCCACCCTTCCCTCAGCTTCTTCCAACTGCTTATGGCAAAACTCGGAAAGCTTCATACCCTCTTCATAAAGCACCAGAGCTTTGTCGAGCGGGATGTCGGTGTCTTCCAACTCATGTACGATGGCGTCGAGGCGCGCCAGGTTCTTTTCGAAAGGCTCCGGCTTGTCAACTTTCGCGGACTGGGACATGGCTGTATCCTTTCTTGAACCTTTCGTATCATGTTTCCCTTCCCGCTTTCACGCAGAAAGGGCACTCCTCAAGCATAGCCGCGCAACCTTTTCAGAATCAAGGCGGATACTGGAATTCTATCACGGTTGGGGTGCGGAAGTGGCGGTTCGGCTGGCTCCGAGGGCCTGAGCAACCTCCACTGCCAGGGCATAACGGCCAAAGGGCGCAGCGATTTGCACCCCCTGAACCAGGGAACGGATTTCCAACAGCGTTTCCTGCGCAATTTTCAGACCCTCTTGCCGGGCGCGCTCGCCGGAATCCGCCGCGCGCATGCGCTCCATCACCGCCGGGGGGACGGAGATTCCCGGCACCTCGTTGTTCATGAACTCGGCGTTGCGGAAACTGGTGAGCGGCCAAACTCCCGCGATGACGGGAAGATGGGGAGCAATCCTGCGGGCCTGCTCCAGGAAGCTTGCCAGTTGCTCCACCTGGAAGACGGGCTGAGTCACCGCGAAATCGGCCCCGGCCTCCACCTTGGATTGAAAGCGGCGAAGTTCCTCGTCCATGTTCAGCGCATAAGGGTTAATGCTGGCGCCCACCAGGTAAGCCGTTTGCACTCCGAGCGGGTTGGCCCCCACATCCAAGCCCCGGTTCAGATTGCTTAACAGGGTCACGAGTCCAATCGCATCCACTTCCGACGCGGCGCTTTCCAGCACGCTTGAGTACTGGGGAGTGTCGCGCGTCAACGCCAGAACATTGCGGATTCCCAGGGCGTGCGCGCCCAGCAGATCGGATTGGATGGTCAGCACGTTGCGATCGCGCGAGCTGTAATGCAGCAAAACCTCAATGCCGGCGCGCTGCTGGAGCAGTGCCGCAAGGGTCAAAGCGCTCATGCGTGCCGTGGCACCCGACCCATCAGGAATGTTTACGGCGTCAATGCCCTTTTCCAACAAATATTGCGACCCCTCCACCTCTTTGGTGGCGTCGCATCCCTTGGGAGGAACCACTTCCACCAGGACGGGGAATTCCTGCCGCGCCAACTTCCCTGCCAGACGCGAGCGGGTGGCCACCGGGACCGGCGGCATGGTGTGGACGGGCCGCGACAAGACTTCCACGGACGCGCGCCCACGCTGCAGGGTCAAGGAGCGCACTGCCGTCTTGATGGCTTTGATGTGCTCTGGCGTGGTACCGCAGCATCCTCCCACTAGGCGCGCTCCAGCCTGGATAAACCGCCGCGCATAGCTGGCCATGTATTCGGGCGAACAGAGATAGAGGTTGCGGCCTTCAACGGTACGCGGCATTCCGGCGTTGGGCTGGGCGGAAAGCTTTTTGTCTGTCACGGCCGCAATGCGTTCCAAAGTCTCCTGCACGGCGGCGGGGCCCACGCTGCAATTGACGCCAATCAGGTCCGCCCCCCACTCATCAAGGGACCGGGCGAAGTCTTCCGGCAATGTTCCCGTGGGTGTGTTGCCGTCGGCCTGAACGGTCATCTGCACGATCACAGGAAATTGGCCGACTTCCCGCGCCGCCAGCAACGCCTGATGCGCCTCGTTCAAATCCATCATCGTCTCGATGATGATCAGGTCGACGCCACCTTCAATGAGCGCCGCAATCTGCTCCCGAAAAGCCGCCCGCGCCTCTTCCCGGGAGGTGAGACCCAGAGGTTCCAAACGAAGCCCCAGCGGACCCACCGCACCCGCCACGTAAAGGTCATCACCAGCAACTTCCCGCGCCAGGCGTGCACCGGCCAGATTGAGTTCACGCACCTTCTCGCCCAAACCGAATTTCTGGAGGCGGAAAATGTTGGCCCCGAAGGTATTGGTCTCAATCACCTCCGCCCCGGCCTTGATGTACGCCAGGTGGACCTCTTTGACAAGCTGCGGCATCGCCGCATTCAGCTCGTCATAGCAGCGGCTTAGGGAAATGCCCTTCGAATAGAGCACTGTCCCCATGGCCCCATCACACACCATAGGGCGCATTTCGATTTTTTCCAGGAAAGGTTCTCGCATCCCTAAATTAGTCTAGCACAAATGTTTGTGGGCGCGAGGCGACGGGAAACACAAAGGATGGGAAGTGGAGCGCGGCCTTACAAATCAGATCCGCGCTAAACCCAATACTGTTCACTTAACAAATTTCAGGGTGTGAGGTGGTAATTGGTTACAGGGCGCCCCCCTCACCCGTCTCCGTCGGCTGACGGACTGATGAAAACGCCGGTTGCGGTCCACGCCTCTCCCCCAAGGGGGCGAGGGATGTAAATTCAAATCACCTCTCCCCTCGCCCCTTTGGGGGAGAGGGGCGGGGGTGAGGGGGTCGAGTCGGAACCAGTCAGCTTAAGTGAAAAGCGTTGGCGCTAAACCGACTTATTTCCTGGAAATTTAGGACTCCAATTCCTTACGGCAATAGGCGTAGCACTTCTTGACCTCGGTGACCGAGTCGAGGTTGGGATAGTACTTGTTATATTCGTATTCAATGTTGGCCGGGATCTTCCAATGGTTGTCGCGCACCAACCGCAGCACGGG
>JARLGN010000114.1 GCA_031292775.1 Acidobacteriota bacterium
CAGGGGCACAGGAACTTCGCTCCCGAATACACCAACACGTCACGAATTGGAAGCACCCAGCCCTTGGGAACGCCCTTCAGGGTCGGATCGTGGCTCAAGCTCAAATGTGTTTTCACCATCATGGTGGCGTAATCGTCAAACTTGGGGTCCGCTTCCAGTTGCTTGGCCTTCGCCTCCGCCTCAGGAGTCCAAGCCACGCCATCCGCGCCATAAACGGTTTTGGCAATCACTTCCACGCGATCACGGAATTTCATTTCGAGGGGATACAGATACTTGAAGTTGACTTCTTCCTTGCAGGCATCCAGCACGGCGTCGGCAAGTTCCAGAGCGCCTTCGCCCCCTTGGGCCCAATGTTGGGAAGAAGCGCAACGACCTCCCGCTGCTTCCACGGCCCGCTTCACCAGCGCGATTTCATCTTTCGTGTCGGTATGGAAACAATTGATGCAGACCACCGGATTGATTCCCGACCGGCGAATGATGCCGAGGTGGTGCAGCAGGTTGGGAAGCCCTTGTTCAAGGAGCCCCAAATTCTCTTTGGTATATTCTTCGGCGAGTGCCAGCCCGGGCGCAACCCGAGGCCCGCCTCCGTGCATTTTGAGCGCTCGAATTGTGGTAGTAAGCACAGAGACGTTAGGCTTCAATCCGCTGCAGCGACACTTAACATTCCAGAATTTTTCAAAGCCAATATCGGCCGCGAAGCCGCTTTCCGTGACGTGGTAATCGAACATCTTCAAGCCCAGGCGGTCGCCGATAATGGAGGATTGCCCCACGGCGATGTTGGCAAAGGGCCCGGCATGCACCATGCAGGGTTGATATTCCGCCGTGCTGCACAGCGTGGGATTAATGGTGTTGCGCATCCACGCGGCCATGGCTCCGGCAACTTCCAAGTCGCTGGTGGTGACGGGTTTACCCTGCTTGTCATAAGCGACGGTAATTTCACCCAAGCGCTTGCGCAGGTCAGCGAGATCCGTGATGATGGCCAGAATCGCCATCAGTTCCGAGCTGACGGTGATGGCGAATTTCGATTGCATCAGGTAGCCGTCTTGCCTGCCGCCCATGCCGATCATGATATTGCGCATGGCCTGGGCGCAAAAATCCATGACCCAGCCCATCTCCACGCGCGTGGGGTCAACGTCCAAGCGCCGCATTTTGCTGAGCTTGGCCAGTTGTTCGTCGCCATAATTTCGTTCGTGCTGCATGCGCGCGGTCAGCGCCACCATGGCCAGATTGTGGGCGTTGGCAATATCGTTAATGTCGCCGGTAAGGCCGAGCGAAAATTCCGTCATGGGGATCAGCAGGGCGTTTCCGCCGCCTGCCGCCGTTCCCTTAACATTCATCGTGGGTCCGCCGGAAGGTTGACGCAGGCAACCCCCGACATTTTTACCCCGCTTGCCCAAACCCTGCATTAGACCCAGGCAGGTTGTGCTTTTTCCCTCACCTAGGGGGGTGGGGGTGATGGCTGTGACCTCAATGTACTTCCCATCAGGGCGGTCTTTTAAGCGCTCAATGATCCTGAGGAAGTCCAGCTTGGCCAGCCTACCCATGGGGATAACTTCATCTTGTTGCAGGCCCAAACGTTCCTGCCACTCGCGAGGTGTGGGCATGTGCTGCTCAGCCGCCTCGGAAATCTGCCAATCCTGCATTTTCGTCGCGTCGTACGCCATCTGTTGGCTCCTCGTTTCGTTGGTACGGGCAAGGTATCAAAGCACTTACGGTGCCATTCCTAAATGTATGTGCAAAAAGTCACTTACTTGTACTAAAGTTATAGATTGCATCCCCTAATACATTCTGAAAGGGTGATGGAAGGCGACCCCGGTGCCGGACCGGATTCGGAAAAGCCCTGGTAGACAGTAAAAGCGAAGAATGCCGGAGTCAAAGGATAAATGGGAGGATTCCAGGGCAGCACGAAGCGCAGACCCAAGCGGTGATTTCAGCGCAGACAATGCTTTTTGGAATTATGCAAGTCAAGGACTCGCCCGCCCTCGTCCCTCAAGCACGCTCTCCCCTTAGAGAGAGCGTGGAATCGCGAATCCCTCCGCTATGGGATGAGGAATTCCCGCTAACTCTGTCCATGACAATGCCAACGAACGCAACGGGTCAGCCATTTTCGGCAACGCAATTGCAAAACGATTTGTGAGCTATAACAAAATGCCCCAGTTGCCCCAAAGCCGAGCAGCATGCTTTTCTGAGTGTTTCCAGCCTGGCGCCGCTATCATGGGCCAGATGGATGGGTCACGGAGCATTTTTCACCCAATTTCCCCTAACAACATATGCCGCATGAAGATGCATTCTCGCCCTTCTTGCGGAATGGCCGCGCCTAAAAAGCGGGGCTGCCGTCCGTAAGTGCCTGTTGCGCTTACGGAACTGCCCTGGGACACCTTAAGAGAAGGAATGAACTACTATGAGCCTTAGCCAACTTGCCCGATCCATTAATGAGTCACCCACTCTGAAGCTGAACGAAACCGCCGCCTTGCTCCGGGAAAAGGGCGAGCCGGTAATTCACCTGGGCGGGGGAGAGCCCAAAAGCAAGGCGCCGATTGATGCCATCATCAATTGCACCTCTCTCCTGAACACGGGCGAAGTCCGGTACACGGCCCCCGACGGGATTCCCGCCTTGAAGAAGGCCGTGATTCGTTACACCGAGGAGCACTATCACAAGCTGGTTTCAGCCGACAACGTCCTGGTGTCGGGCGGAGCCAAGCAAGCCCTGATGGTTTTGCTCCATGCGATTCTGGATCCGAAGGAAGAGGTGATATTTCCCGCACCCTACTGGGTGAGTTACCCGGAAATGGTGAAGCTTGCCGGTGGCGTGCCCGTGACGGTGACCGCAGAGGATGGCACCTTCTTCCCCACGGTTAAAGAGATAACCGATTCGGTGGGTTCCTATACCAAGGCGATCATCCTGAACAGCCCCAACAATCCCTCGGGCGCCATGTACTCGCGCGAATTCATTGCCGAGATGGTGGAATTCTGCGAGAAGAAGAGCCTCTACCTGATCATGGACGACATTTACAATCGCCTGGTATTTGAGGGCAAGAGCGCGCCGATCTGCTACGACTCCATGAAGGTTCCGCTGGAGCAATCCAAGCTGGTGGTCATCAATGGCGTGTCGAAAACCTACGCCATGACGGGATTCCGCATCGGCTGGGCGGTTGCCAATAAGGAGTTGACGGCAGCGATGGGGAACATCCAGTCGCAGCAAACCTCGGGGCCCTCCGCGCCTTCGCAATGGGCTGCCGTGGGAGCGCTGAACGGCGTGCAGTCCTCGGTTGAAGCCTTACGCCTGACGCTGGAGAACAATCGCAACGTAATGCTCGACCGCCTGAATGCCATCCCTGGCGTCAACGTCACGAAGCCCGATGGCACGTTCTACTGCTTCCCGGATTTCAGCGCCTATATGAAGGATTCGCAAAAACTGGCAAATTTCCTGCTCCAGAAAGTTCGCGTGGTGGCGGTGCCGGGCAAGGAATTCGGTTTCGATGGCCATTTGCGCCTCAGCTATTGCGGCACCATGAAGGACATTACCGAAGGAATAGAGCGCATTCAGTGGGCGCTTGATCCCAACTCGGCCAACGAGCTTTACCTCGGCGACAGGAAACTGGTGAGGGACTGGCTGTAAAAGGAAGGTATCAGGTATCAGGTGTCGGGTGTCAGATCTTAACACCCTGCGTTCCCACTCGCCACCGGAGACTGTTGGAACGACGCATGGTTAGAACTTATCGGGATCTTAAAGTATGGGAAAAGGCGATGGATTTAGTGATTGAATCCTATCGCGTATCCCGGCTCTTGCCCAAGACTGAGATGTTCGGACTCGTCTCGCAGATTCAGCGGGCTGCCGTCTCAATTCCCGCCAATATCGCCGAAGGACATGGCCGGGAGCACTTAGGCGATTACCTCCGCCATTTGTCAATCGCCAGCGGCTCTCTGATGGAACTTGAGACTCATATGCTTATCGTTACCCGCTTGTATATTCCAATGGATGAGGTGAAGCGCGCGCTCGACATGGTGCGAGAAGTGGATCGGATGCTGTCAGGACTAACGAGAAAGCTGAAGGAACTTCCGACCGCAGCCTGACACCTGACACCCGGCACCTGACACCTATTTTAAGGAACTCAAATGAACATTTATCTTGACATCGTTTCCCCGGCATCCAAAGAGGCCGGACGTTTGGCGAGCGACTACGGCTTGCAGAACCACGGCCTGGTCAATCTTCGGCGCGCGTATTGGAACCTGAGCACTGCCGCCCTCTACGAGGAGATTGTATTTCGCTCCGAGGGCAGCCTGACCCACCTGGGTCCGGTGCTGGTGAACACGGGCAAGCACACGGCGCGCGCAGCGGCCGACAAGTTTGTGGTGCGTGAGCAATCCACCGAAGACCGCGTGTGGTGGGGCACTTACAATCGTCCCTTCACCAGCGAAAACTTCAGCTCGCTGCTCACGCGCCTGCAAGGCTACCTGCAGGGTCGCGACGTTTTTGTGCAGGACTGTTATGCTGGGGCTGATCCTGAATACTCACTTCCCATCCGCATCATCACGCAGAAGGCCTGGCATAGCCTTTTCGCGCGCACCTTGTTCCTGAAGATCCGCAACGAGGACAAGCTGAAAAAGCACGTGCCTGAATTCACCGTGATCGCCGTGCCGGGCTTCCAGGCATCACCCATGGTTGACAGCACTCGCACCGGCACTTTTATCATCTTGAATTTCCGTGAGCGGTTGGCGATTATCGGCGGCTCCGATTATGCCGGCGAAATCAAGAAGACCATCTTCACCGTGCTCAACTACCTGCTGCCGCTGGAAGGCGTGCTGTCAATGCACTGCTCGGCCAACGTGGGCGCTGATGGCGACGTGGCCATCTTCTTCGGCCTCTCCGGTACCGGCAAGACCACGCTTTCCGCCGATCCCAAGCGCCACCTGATTGGCGACGACGAGCATGGCTGGAGTGACAACGGCGTGTTCAATTTCGAAGGCGGCTGCTACGCCAAGGTCATCCGGCTTTCGGAAGATGCCGAGCCGCAGATATTCTCCACCACCCGCCGCTTCGGAACCGTGCTGGAGAATGTCGTTTACGACCCCGTCTCACGCAATATCGATTTGAACGACGACAGGATCACGGAAAATACTCGCGCCGCCTATCCCATTGAGTACATCGAGAACCATCTGCCGGAAAGGCGCGCGGGCCATCCGCAGAACGTCATATTCCTCACTTGCGACGCTTCCGGAGTCATGCCGCCCATCGCGCGGTTAACTCCTGACCAGGCCATTTACCATTTCATTTCCGGCTATACCAGCAAGATTGCGGGAACGGAAATCGGCTTGGGCATTGAGCCGCAAATCACCTTCAGCACCTGCTTTGGCGGGCCGTTTATGGTGCATCAACCTTACGCGTACGCCGAACTGCTGAAGAAGAAGATCGTAAAGCACAAGGCCAACGTATGGCTGGTGAATACCGGCTGGACGGGCGGGCCGTTCGGCGTCGGCAAACGCATCAGCATTGGTCACACCCGCGCGCTGCTTAACGCCGCACTGAGTGGCAAGCTCCTGAAAGTGGAGTATCAAAAGGACCCGGTCTTCGGTTTCGACGTGCCCAAGACATGCGAGGGCGTGCCTACGGAGATTCTGGACCCTGCCAACACCTGGCCGAGCCGCGAGGAGTATTACAAGAAGTACGACGCCCTGGCCGCGCGCTTCATCGAAAACTTCAAACTGATGATGCGCGAGTGCCCCGAGCACGTGCTGGAAGCCGGTCCCAAGCGCCTGACGTCCGCATCCTTGCGCAAGGCCGGTTAACTTTGATGTCGATGTAGGGCCGAACAGTCACTGGCGCGCCAAAGCCGCTATGGCGACGGCGCGCGTTTGGCCCTTTCCCCACCACATTTCAAACCTGAAATACTCAAACAAGCGTAGCGCGGACCCGTTCTTGAGGTCTGCGGCTTTTACCGTGCCCCCTCGCCGCAATTTCTCACTGCGAATTTGGAAGGGCGGGGCTTCACAGGCTGCGGAAAAACTCGTGGTCTTCTCGACGCCCTGCAAGGGCACAATATAGTAGCCGGGGGCACCGCCCCATAAGCGTTAACTTAAAGCTTCCGTCTGGAATTGATGTGCTCTCCTCACAGGCCCGGAGGGCCGGAAGACCGTAGCCCACGGCGTGAGCCGTGGGGCAAGCGTGCACGATGACCGCCAGCCCCAGAGGGGCGAAAGAAATGGACCCTGGGCGTAGGTCGCGACAATCCTGGGGTTTCGCCTTACTCGCCGCGATTTACTTCTTTCGCCCCGCTGGGGCTCGTCGCGGGAGCGCTCCCTTGACCCACGGCTTACGCCGTGGGCTACGATCTTCCGCCGCTACGCGGCTGCATTCAATGCCGATGCTCTTACAGATGGTTACAGAATATAGTGACACCCAACCGCCGTAACGCCGCCATTCTGGCGGCATTCCCCCAGTGCCGGCAAGATGCCGGCGCTACGAGGCCTGTCAATCTGTTCTGTAATTCTCAAGAGGCACGACAGGAGAAGGCCGCTTTTGGCGGCTGACCACCGACAACTCCTCAGAACGCGAGATAGACAGGGTTCTCAATGATCTGCTTGAGGCTTTGGAGGAACTTCGCCCCCGTCGCGCCGTCCACAACGCGATGGTCGCAGGAGAGCGTCAACCGGCAGCGCAGGCCAACTTCCACGCGCCCATCCACCACCACGGCTTTTTCCGTGACCGCGCCCACGGCCAGGATGGCGCCTTCGGGCGGGTTGATGACGGCGGAAAACTCGTCGATTCCCATCATCCCGAGGTTCGAAATGGAGAACGTGGAGCCGGAATATTCATCCGGAAGCAGCTTGCGGGTGCGCGCGCGGCCAGCCAGTTCCTTGGACTCGATGGAAATCTCCGCCAGGCTCTTGGTGTCGGCATTGCGAATGACGGGGGTAATCAATCCGCCGCCATCCGTCGCCACCGCCATTCCCAGGTTGATGCGGTGATGATAGCGAATGGACTCACCCTGGAAGGAGGCATTCACCTCAGGATTCTGGCGCAACGCCGCGGCACAGGCTTTCAAAATAACGTCGTTGTAGCTGAGCTTCATCTCCGGGTCGAGAAGCTTGGCGGACTCGCGCAATTCCCTGGCGCGCTGCATGTCAACTTCAATGGCCAGATAGAAATGCGGCACCGGAGCCTTGCTCTGCACCAGGCGCGTGGCAATGACCTTGCGCATGGAACTGAGCGGCTCGTCGGAATAATCCGGCCCGGTCAACGCGGGCGCCGGCCGGCGCAGAACCGCGGGAGCAGGCGTGCGGGAAGGCATGGGAACACCGGTGGCCGACGATCGGGGCACGGGGATAGTCGCCGCCCGCCGCTCCACGTCCTGTCGAATGATCCTTCCATTAGGGCCCGTTCCGGTTATTTGGGCAATCTCCAGTCCCATATCCTTGGCCATGCGCTTGGCCAGGGGAGAAGCCAATAAGCGGCCGCCTGCGGCGGGACCAGGTGCTAGGGGCTGGGTGCTAGGGACTGGGGGTTGGGCACTGGGGGCCGAAGGCTGGGTACTGGGTGCTGGGGGCGGAGTTCCTCCCACAGCGCCGGCAGGCGCATGGGTACTGGCTCCTGACTCCTGGCTCCTGACTTCTGTTTTCGCCGTTCCGTTGCTACTCACCAGGGCGGAGATGTCCTCGTCAGCCTTGGCAATGACCGCCAACAGTTCGCCCACCGGAACCACCTTGTCAACCGCAACCAGGACTTTGCGGAGGATGCCACTGCCCATCGCCTCCACTTCCATGTTCACTTTATCGGTTTCGATCTCGACCACACCGTCGCCGGTGGAAATGGCATCGCCTTCATTCTTGAGCCACTTCAACACCTTGCCCTCCGTCATCGTATCGCTACCTTTGGGCATCATTACCTTAACGGCCATTTGGGAATCCTCGCTTCGAAACTCGAAAATCGAAACTGGAAACTCGCCCCGAATTTCGATTTTCGAGTTTCGAGTTTCGTCTTTTCTTACTTA
>JARLGN010000115.1 GCA_031292775.1 Acidobacteriota bacterium
AACTGCCGCGCATGTTCTCGTCGGTCGAAATCGTGATTTCAGTGTATGCCTTCGCCGTGCAGATCTACTGCGACTTCTCTGGTTACAGCGACATCGCCATCGGCACCGCGCAACTGTTGGGTTTCCAACTGCCCGACAACTTTAACTCTCCCTACCGGGCGGAATCGCTGACGGAATTCTGGCGGCGCTGGCACATCTCGTTTTCCACGTGGCTGCGCGATTACATTTTCTTTTCGCTTCCGAGTAGCAGGCGTTCGAAGTGGCGGCCCTACTGGAACACGTTTATCACTTTTGCCCTCGGCGGTATTTGGCATGGCGCTTCCTGGAGCTTTTTGGGTTGGGGAATGTTGCACGGTTTTGGACTGGCGGTAAATCACGCGGCGGAAACTCTATGGCCGCGGCGGGGAAAGCAGCGCCCCAAGCACATTCTGATGCGCATAGCGGGCGTGGTGCTGACGTTCCATTTCGTCTGCCTTACGTGGCTTTTCTTCCGGTGTGATTCGACGCAGCAGGTTTGCGATATTCTTGCCGGCATCGCGCGTGGCACCACGGAGATTGTCAATATTCCCTGGCAGGTGCCCGTAATGATCTGCGTGACCTTACTGGCGCAGTGGTTGCCGGTTAATTGGTATCAGCGGGCCGAGATTGGATTCGCGAGATGGCCCGCGACAGTGCAGGCCGCAACGCTTGCCAGCGTGGCGCTTTTGATCGCCTGGACAAGTCATACAGCGGTTACCCAGTTTATCTATTTCAAGTTTTGAGCGTTGCGGATGAAATTTCCCAAGACCTGGTTCACGATTGCAGTGTTCTCCATATTTGCGGCGGTTCCCTATATCGTGCCGCAATGGGAGCGCTTCCGCATATTGGAATATCGCCGTATCTCTGCCCCCTTCGACGCCTGGAGGGCAGGCGCGATTGACCGAATATTTCTGAAGCCCCGCGCCGCGGCGTCAGTGAATCCCAACCCGGCAACCGGTGCTGCCGGCGCGGCGAGCGCCACCATCAACCAACCGCTGCCCCCTTCCTTCCTGACGGGCGAATATGTGGGAAAGAACTGGCCGGTACAGCAGGACGTGCAACAGATTCTGCATGAGTCGCCGGTGAGCATCTCCATTCAGGATTACGGTTGCGGGATGAGTCGTTTTTATTCGGCACTGGCGCGAACCGAACAGAAGCAGCCCGGCGCCATAACCCGCATCGACCATTTCGGCGATTCCCCCATTAGCGGCGACTTGATCTCCGGCGAAGCCCGCACCATCTTGCAGCAAAAATTTGGCGACTCCGGGCACGGATTTATCCTCGTCTCCAAGCCCTGGGACTTCTACTACCACGAGAACGTGTCGATGGAGGGCAAGGGCTGGAGGGTGAATTCACCGGTCCTTCCCGGCGGAGGTGGCGGGGCCGTCGGCCTTGGCGGCGCCAGCTTTACCGCAGGCTCACCGGAGGCTTTTTCGCGAATTCATACCATGAAGAAAGGCGAGGGATCAGCCGTCAGCCGCTTTGACATTTACTATCGCGCGCAACCACACGGCGGTTCCTTTCTCGCCTACGTGGATAAGAAGGAGCCTCGGGAATTCTCCACGGAAGCAGACGCGAAGGCCTCGGCAGTGGTGTCAATCTCCGTGGAAGACGCCAGCCATTCACTCACCATCACACCTAAAGGCGATGGCCCGATTACCCTTGATGGCGTCGTTCTGGAGCGTACTGCGCCGGGCGTGGTGTACGACACTCTTGGACTGCTCGGCGGCACGGTTCACCACTTGACCCTGTTCCACGAGGATACATGGATTGGGGATTTGCAAAACCGCAGGCCCGATCTGGTTATTCTCAACTTTGGGACCAATGAGAGTAATTATGGATACCTGGCGTATCCTGACTATACCCACAACTACTCCGTGGTGATCCAGCGCATCAGGGCGGCGCTTCCCGCCACGTCGATTTTGATCATGTCGCCCATGGATCGCGGGGCGCGCAATGATGATGGCGACATTGTCACCATCCCCAGCATCCCCATCCTCACTGCCACCCAGCAGCGCGTGGCGCGCGCGGAAGGTGTGGCTTTCTTTAACACCTTTACGGCCATGGGAGGCATGGGAACCATGGCGCGGTGGTACGACGATGAACCCCGCATGGTTACGGGAGACTTTACCCATCCCACTTATACCGGCGCACAGCAGGTGGGAACATTGCTTGTGAACGCGCTATTGAAGGGGTTTGGGGAGTACAAGCAAAACCAGGGAAGCACGCCGTGCACGCCAGCCAGCGCAGCACCCACAAGTGCGCAGAAAGAAGCAGGCAGTACGCAGTAGGCACTAAACCGTGAGCGCTGCTCGCGAGTTGCCGCTGCCTTTCGCAGAAGCCTGTCTTCAGCCGGGCAATTTGTCATGCTATTTTCGCATTGTGACAAAACTGAGTAACCGGCTTATTATCAGTATGTTCTCAGCTATGGGGTATGGAAAATGCCCTCTTGCGACCTTTATTTTCAGGATGTTACCAGCTTTGGCGGGTTCGTCACGGGGGGCACACTAGGGACACACAGTCGCCATGAAATTCGAGTGCCTGGGCGGGCCGTTTCCGCTCCCGGTCTGGCAATCTTTGGCCCCGCATCGGGCGGGTAATCGGGCCTGGCAAATGGCATGATAAAATTCCTTCTGCCCGGTCCACGAATTCCACCGGCTTCCGGGCAAGCCCTGCGTCACGCAACAAGTGTAGCCTATAATAAAATTCTCGTCAAGCAAAGAATATGACTTTGTTTCCTATGCGCCTCTGCGCCTTGGCGTCTTGGCGTGAAATGCTTTTGTTCTTCCCGGAATTATTTCATTGCCTCCCCGACCAGGGGGAATCGACCGGGTTCATTCGGCTTACAACAACTTTCAATTGCATTCCATCGCCGGCCGCGCTAATGTTCGGCCACGCATAATAGCGCAAGGCTAATCCAAACAACTCAAAGGGGGCAACTATGGCGAAGTATATGATTCAGGCAACGTATACGGCTGAAGGCACCAAGGGGTTACTCGCGGAGGGTGGCACCAAGCGCCGCGAAGCCGCGGTGAAGGCGATCAAAGCGGCAGGCGGCAAAGTGGAGGCGTTCTACTTTTCCTTTGGGAAGTCCGATGCCATTGTCATCGTCGATCTGCCGGACAACGCGAGCGCGGCGGCGGCCTCACTATCCATCAATACCAGCGGAGTGGTCACCACGAGCACCACGGTTCTTATGACGCCCGCGGAGATCGATGAAGCCGCAAAGAAGAGCGTCACTTATCGCGGCCCGGGGCAGTAAGCGGTAAGCAGTAGGCAGTGGGCAGTAGGCAGTAGGCAGTAAACAGCGAGCACGGTTTGCGGGTCCCGGCGGGATGGCAGGCGGCCCGCTCTGATAGAAGCCGGCATCAACAAATCCCCAACGGTAGCGCGAACCTGCTCTTAAGGTCCACGGTTTGTTGTCGTCTGCGCCAGCCGGCCCGCGCGCGGCGTTCATATATTCCAGTTGTTGAGGCCCAAGGGCGGCCTCACTCGCGGGCCTTCCCTTTGGCAGCAGACACCTTCGGGCCAAACATGATCCGGAGCACTTCCTTGTTGGTGGCATAGTCGGCATGCGCGGCTGCCGGGTTGGCGATGATCCAATGCCATCCCGTGTTTCGAACATAAAGGTTGGTGATCATCAGACCTTGCATCGCCGGGACGTGCCAGGTCAGCAAATCGCTTGGGTCGCTCCACGCGATCACCTGCGGTAGTTTGGACTCTTCCCCGCCGCCGCGCCTCCTGGCAAAGGTTTCGCGCAGATTCTTCCATCTCTCCATCAGCATGTTGAAAGCGCCCGTCACCGCGTCCGGCGTCGATGTTTCCCCTGGCGGCAGTCCGGCAGCCTTGGGCCCTTGCAGGTTGGCCAACTCCAAGAGGGGAACCTGATTGGCAAAAAAATAGATCAGCGAGGTTCGCTCAAGGATGTATTGGGCGGCGGCGTCCTCTGCTGCCGTCCCGCTCTTTGACCGAGCAGGCGCGTTCTGCGGTGCGGCATCCTGCCGGTCCATATTGAGGGTTGAGAAAACCAGATAGCTTCCCAAGCTGTGCGAAACCACGATGAACTCGCGATCAATTCCCCGCGGGTCCCTCAACTGTAGCTCCCAATCATCGGATGCCAGCCCGTCCGCACTGAATCTTACCGATTTGAGAAAGAGCTGCCGCATCCCTTCCCGGAAAAGGTCGCGCATGGAACCCACGGCCATCATGGCGTCGGAGAATCCCCAATCGAGAATGGCGGTTTTCAACCAGCGATTGAAGAGCGCTCCCTGGTGCCGGGCGGTTTCCAGTTTCGCGGCCTGCTGCGGGGTGATCCATGTATAGGCTCTGAACCGGCCCGAATCGGAGGGGTCCATCTGGATGGGCTGCGAGCATAAATCCAGCAGGGGTGCGTTGGGCCCTGTCAGCCGCGTATCACCAGTCATAATGGCGCGGCACTTAAGCGGAAACACCAGCGGCCACCAGTTGATCTCGTCCACCACGATGGGGCCGCCGTGGCTGCGCCGCAGCACATAGTGATCCACAAAGGGGTCGGAGGCGCTCCATTCTTCCTTGCTCCTCCAAACCGGCCTCCCCATGTACGCGAAGGCAGGAGGATCCACGCCCTTCGCAAACTCGCCGCTGTCGGCGTAGTCTCTCGCCGCCGCTTTCGCCGGGGCTGTGCAATCTTTCAAGAAGCCGCAGATCGCCTTCTGAAATGTCTGGGAACCCCCGGCGCCGGTGGCCCCAATTCCATGCACATAGAGGATGTGCAACGGGCGCTGCCCCGCGTTGCGCAAGGACTCCCCAATCGAGGAAAGCTGGCTTAGTCTCTGTGGTCCATCGTCGATAACTTTACCGCGCGCCCGGCCATTTCCCAGAACACCAACCATCAGCGGTAGAACGAAAAGGACCTTGTACAGACGAGCCGTCATCATTCCTCCTGGTCGAATCCCTCCGGACATGCCTTGTCCCAACTGTGATTGAAAACTGAGATTATACCTCAGGCTCCGGGCCACGAATCCGCAGGAGGAGAGACATCTCCCCAAGGTCGGGAAGTCGCGGTTAGTGCTGACGTTGCATTCAGAAGTCGTAATGACGCGCCTGGGGAATAGGGACCTCATGCAAGCTGAGTGCGCGAAGCGCCTTGGAGTGCGGCGGCTCGACGCCGCCTTTTGCTTTTGTCCTCGGTCATCGTTCCGGCGTCATTCCAAGGCGCTGCGCGCATATCCATCGACA
>JARLGN010000116.1 GCA_031292775.1 Acidobacteriota bacterium
CTGGTGGAGGCGGTGGCCGAGGCGGAAGAGATCTCCACCGCCGTACCCAGCGTCCGTTTCTATACCGGGCCGGACCCGGGCAGTATTCATCGCATCCTGGCGCAGGGACTCCGCCGGAAAGCGGCTGCGGGCGGGCCACGAGCGATCGTTTACGCCGCCGAAAATCACAATCACGCAGCGGAGATTCTGGAAGCGGCCGTTTTTGACGAGATCCCCGCCGCGGAACAATCCGCGGTACGCGACCGGGTGCGCTTTCTGAACACCGTCATTGGCAAGATGAGCGGAGTCATCGCCGATGCCGGTGAAGCGCAAGCCCGGCACTTGGCCACCGTCACTCCGGATAGCTCGCGAGTCTTCCTGGTGGAAGCGTTTAACCGCATCCTGATTTCCCAAGTCAGCTTTCCGGAAACATCCGGCGAACCGCCTTTCCAACGCGGCATTACTGCCTTCGCGGAGAAGGAAGACCTGCTGCCGTTTGAGGAAGCCAAACTTTACGGGCACAACGCCACGCACGCACTGGCGGCTTACCTCTGCTCTTTGCGCGGACTCGGCTACATTGCCGAGGTGCGTCAGGTTCCCGATCTGCTGGCGTTCATTCGCGCCGCATTTCTGGAAGAATCGGGTGAAGCGCTGATTCGCAAACACGCCGGGAAGGATCGCCTGTTCACGCCCGATGGATACCGCGAGTACGCCGACGATCTGCTGGAGCGAATGACCAATCCGCATTTGCAAGACAGCGTGGAACGCGTGGGCCGCGACCCGCACCGTAAGCTGGGTTGGGACGACCGCCTGGTGGGAACCATGCGCGTCGCTTTGCAGCAAAACGTTCCCCCCCGCCGCTACGCCATGGGAGCCGCCGCCGCTCTGGCCGTGCTTGATCCCACATTCCTGAAAACCGGCCTGGCCGCGCATACCCTGCTAGCTCCCATCTGGGGCAACGAGGCAATGGATTCGAAAGAAGCAGGCGAAGTCCTCCGCTTGATCGAAGAGGCAAAGCACCGCTTGCAGCAATGGTGTGACTCGGGATTCAACAAGATCGGTAGACGGTAGACGGCATACGGGACGCGACAAAAGCGTTGCGCGTATCTTGATGGCGAAGTCCAAAATCCGGGATTGCGAACCCCAGTCCGGAATCTCGAATCGGATTTCGGAATCAGGCCCCCCCCGATTCGCTGCTTCGGGGGATACCCACAATCGCACATCTTCTCCGCGTTCCGCAGTATATCTCCTTTTTTATCTGCAACTTATATGGATTCTTCAGGTAAGTGGTGTAAGCTTCTTCAAGATAGCAGGAGGAAGTGAGAGACCGGAACGCACGACTCTCCCCTACCCGGGAGAGTAGAACAGTGCTCCCTGGAAACTTTCCGCCCCCTTTACGCGTATAGGAACTCAGGAGCTCCGCATGGAACTGAAGATTGAGAACTTATCCAAGACCTACGCCAATGGCACCAAGGCGCTCGACAATGTTTCACTCTCCATCCCGCACGGCATGTACGGCCTGCTGGGGCCGAACGGCGCCGGCAAGACGACCCTGATGCGCACCCTGGCGACGCTTCAGGAGCCCGACGCCGGTACCGTCCACCTTGGAGAGATTGATGTCCTGAAGCAGAAGGATGAAGTCCGGCGGCTGTTGGGCTACCTGCCCCAGGAGTTCGGCGTCTATCCCCGCATTTCCTGTCAGGACATGCTCAGCCACCTCGCGCTGCTCAAGGGCATCACCCGGAGCGGCGAACGGAGGCAGGTGGTTGAGGCCATGCTGCAGCGATGCAACCTTTACGATGTGCGGAAGAAGTCGCTGGCCAGTTTCTCCGGCGGCACGCGGCAGCGCTTCGGCATTGCCCAAGCCCTGATCAGCAACCCCCAACTGTTGATTGTGGACGAGCCCACGGCGGGGCTCGATCCCGGCGAGCGCAACCGCTTTTACAACCTCCTGGCGGAGATTGGTGAGCAGGTCATCGTCATCCTCTCCACCCACATTGTTGAAGACGTCATGGACCTGTGCAGCCGCATGGCCATTATTAATCTGGGCCGGGTGCTCTTTGAAGGCCACCCCGAGGACGCCATCAAGTCCCTTGCAGGCCGGGTGTGGCAGCGCTCCATTCCCAAGTCGGAATTAGCCGGCTATCAGCAGCGCTACCAGGTGATTTCCAGCCGCCTGGTAGGCGGACGGCCATTCGTTCACGTGCTGAGCGCCGACCCTCTTGACGCCGGCTTCACCCCCAGCACCCCCAATCTGGAAGACGTCTTCTTCACCAAAATTCGCGGTTGGAACTGAGACACCCTGATGCTCTGGCAAATCACCTGGTTTGAGATTCGCTACTGGCTCCGCTCCACGATGCTTTGGGTCTTTACCCTGGTCATCGCCGCCCTGTTCTTTGGCGCGGCCAGCTCCGACCACGTCCAGGTGGGCGGAGCTCTCTCCAACACTTACCGCAACGCGCCCTTTGTCATTGAGAATTATTACGCCATGGTCGGCCTGCTGACGCTGCTGATGGCCACCGCGTTCATCAATTCCGCGGCGCTGCGTGACTTCAGCAACAACACGTACCAGATTATTTTCTCGTCGCCCATCCGGCGGCGCGATTTCCTTTTCGGCCGGTTTTTCGGCGCGGTGTTCGTCTCCATCATTCCCATGCTGGGCGTTTCCCTTGGCATCCTGCTGGCCAAGTACATGCCCTGGGTTGATGCCGAGCGCTGGGGTCCGGTTTATTGGAGTGCGCACTTCAAAGCCATCATGATGTTTGCCCTCCCCAACACCTTCTTCGTGGCCGCGGTCCTTTTCGCAGTCGCGGTGCTGGCGCGCAATGAGATTGTTTCCTTCGTTGCCGCACTGGGATTGTTGACAGGCTACGTGGTGGCGGAGGCGTTGACCCAGAACCTGGAGCGCGAGCGTATAGGGGCATTACTTGACCCTTTTGGCATCCGAACCTTCAACCTCGTCACCAAGTATTGGACCGTGGCAGAGAAGAACTCGCTGGCGATGGGCGCCAGCGGCCTGCTGTTTTGGAACCGTCTGCTTTGGGTGGCGGTGGGCGCGGCGTTCCTGGCCTTTGCCTACTTCCGCTTCAGCTTTACGGAAAGGCGCAGCAGGGCTCGACGCATTCGTCACGAGGCTGACGAAGGCGCCACGGCCGTCCCGCCACTGCCCGCCGTCTCCTTCACCCCGACCGATGCGCCGGGGACAACCTTGCTGGCCGCAATCAGGATCCACCTGCTCGGCATCCTTAAAAGTACCGTGTTTATTGTTGTCCTGCTCGCGGCGTTGCTGAACTGCGTTCCCAGTATTGTCATGAGCGCGCGCGAGGGCTACGGCGTCAGTACGTTGCCGGTCACCTATTGGATCCTCCAGATCATCGCCGACTCACTTTACCTGTTTATCATCGCAATCATCACTTACTACGCCGGCGCACTGGTATGGAAGGACCGGGACCAGCACTTTGATGAGATTGTGGACTCACTGCCCACATCCGAATGGATCGCCTACCTCTCGCGGCTCACCGCGTTGGCCGTCACGGTGATGCTTGTGCAGTTGCTGGCGCTTTTGAGCGGCGTGATCGTCCAGTCCTGTTACGGTTATCATCGCTACCAGCTTGGGCTCTATTTGAATCAACTTTTCCTGCGCGATGGTTCGTTCTTCCTGTTCTTTGGGGTATTGGCATTCTTCATTCACGCCCTTTCACCCGACAAATACGTGGGCTATTTTCTCTACATCGCTTTCGCCATCACCAATCTCTTTATCTGGAAGCCTCTGAACATTGCCACGAATCTGGTGCAGTTCGGATCGGCCCCGGATGTGGTTTACTCCGACATGTTCGGCGACGCACCGTACATCGCCGCCTGGCGCTGGTTCACCCTCTATTGGGTACTGTTCTGCGCATTGTTGGCCATCGCCACGGTGATGTTCTGGCCGCGTGGCCGCGCCGCGGGCTGGCGCGAACGCTGGCAACTTGCGCGCCTTCGCTTCCACGGCACGTGGCCGGTTTTGACCCTGGCGTGTTTCCTCGCCTTCGGCGCCACGGGAGGATGGATCTACTACAACACCAAAGTCCTGAACCCCTTTCCCGGGCCCAAGGATATTGAGCGCCGCCAGGCGGAATACGAAAAGAACTACAAGCCGTTCGACAAGCTGCCGCAGCCGCGCCTTCGCAGTGTGAAGTATTTCATCGACATCTTCCCCGAGAGCCGCAACATGACCATGCGTGGTGAAGCGGTAATCACGAACCCCTACGCACAGCCGTTGAATGAAATCCACTTCACCCTTGACCGCGATTACGACGTGAGCCTGCAGATTCCGGGCACGGCACTTGCCAAAGACGATACGCGCCTCTATTACCGCATCTATCATTTCACCGCGCCGCTTCAGCCGGGCGAAAGCCGTACCGTGACCTTCACCGCCAAAAGCCACAACCGCGGCTTTGAAAATTCCGTAAGCAACGTCGGATTGGTGCAGAATGGCACCTTCTTCAACAACACCGTCGGCCCGGTGATCGGCTACGACCCCAGCCGCGAGCTTACCGACCCCAACGACCGCCGGAAGTATGGACTGAGCGAGCAGGTGTTGATGCCGCCGCTGGAACGTAACTGCACCGACGATTGCCGCGATAACTACCTGCGGGGCCACGCCGACTGGGTGGACGTGGACACAGTCATCAGTACCTCGCCGGACCAGATTGCCATCGCCCCGGGGTCGCAGTTGCGCGAGTGGGGGCAGAACGGCCGGCGGTATTTTGAGTACAAGCTGGACCACCCCTCGCTTGCCTTCATATCGTTTATGTCAGCCCGCTATGAAGTCCGGCGCGAGGAATGGAACGACATCAAGCTGGAGGTTTACTACGATCCGAATCACCCCTGGAACGTACCGCGCATGATGAACTCGCTCAAGAAATCCCTGGATTACTACACACGCAACTTCGGGCCGTATTATCAAAAGGAGGCGCGCATCATCGAGTTCCCACGCGTGGCGAGATTTGCCCAGGCTTTTGCCGGCACCATGCCTTATTCCGAAGGCATCGGATTCATTGCCAATCTGAACCACCCCGACGACCTGGACATGGTGTTCTACGTTGTGGCGCATGAAATGGGTCATCAGTGGTGGGCTCACCAGGTGGTAGGCGCGGATATGCAGGGCGCCACATTCCTTTCCGAGTCGCTGGCGCAATACTCGGCGTTGATGGTGATGGAGAAGGAATACGGCCGCGATGCGATGCGGAAATTTCTGCGCTACGAGATGGACAATTACCTTCGATCGCGCGGCCGCGAGCGCCTGAAGGAGCGCCCACTGCTGACGGTGGAATCCCAACAAGGCTACGTCCACTATCGCAAGGCAAGCGTGGTGCTCTATTACCTGAAGGAGATGATCGGGGAAGACAAGATGAATGCCGCGCTGCGCAAACTGATTCAACAATACGCCTACAACCCGCCGCCGTACCCAACTTCCTGGGCTTTGGTGGACGCGCTGAGCGAACAAACGCCGCCGCAATATCGGTACTTGATCAAGGACCTGTTCGAGGATATTACTCTGTTCTCAAACCGCACCGTTGACGCCACCGCGCGTCGGCGGCCGGACGGCAAATTCGACGTAACTCTCAACATCGAAACTCACAAGTTCAAAGCGGATGCCAAAGGCAATGAGGCCGAGATCCCCGTGAACGATTGGATCGACATAGGTGCCTTTGCCAAGCCCGAGAAAGGCCACAAGTACGGCCGCACGCTTTACCGTGAGCGGGTCCACATCGCGCAAGCGCGCTCCACGTACACCTTCGCCACCAGTGAATCACCAGACCAGGCCGGCGTTGACCCTTTCCTGCTCCTGGTTGACCGCCTTCCGGAAGACAACACAAAAAAGGTCACGATACTCGGCTCGGAAACACTTGCTGCAAAGTAGCGGGGTGTCACAACGCGGCGGAGTCGCCGCAGTCCAAGGCGCTTCTCGCAGGCTAAAACTATGACTCGCCTTAATCGTTGCTGATGGCGCGGTCGAGGGAAAAGGCTCCGCCGCCCCGGATCATCAGCGCTACAGTGATCGCCAGCACCAGCAGGTGGTATTCAAAACCCTCGCCCTTCTGCTGGCCCGTCCAGTTCATGAAAAGGCCGTTCGGCAGATGCACCATGAAGATCGCCACCAGCATATTGACGGTGATCCCAAATGCAGCAATGCGGCTCAGCAGGCCGACGATCAATCCCAGCCCGCCGAAGAACTCCGCGGCGATTGCCAGAAAGGCAAAGACTGCCGGAATATGCGCGGTTTGGGTAAAGAACCCCATGGTCGCCTTAAACCCGTACCCGCCAAACCAGCCCAGCATTTTTTGCGAGCCGTGCGCAAGGAATACTACGCCGAGCACCAGCCGCAATACGGTCAATACCCAGTCATCCGGGGTTTGGGATATTCTCTTAAGCATGTCGTGCTCCTTGAATTGGAATTTCCGTGGCGGCCGCCTGTGGCGCGGCCGTTGGGACCCATTTTAACTCTACCGTCTCGCAGTCGAAACACCCGTATGCAGAAAGCAGTATGCGCGGAACTTGCCCCCC
>JARLGN010000117.1 GCA_031292775.1 Acidobacteriota bacterium
AAGACGGAGATGACTTGATTGTACGCTGCTACGAGACGGCCGGGCAGTCAACCACCGCCACGCTGAATCTCGGGCTGGTGAATCGCCGCTGGACGGGAACCTTCCACCCACTGGAAATCAAGACCCTGCGCGTTCCACGGTCGGGAGGGAAGATTCGCGAAGTCAACGCCCTGGAGGAATGACCGCTACGAGCTGGCATGGGCAAGTTTTGGTCTTGACAGACATATCTAGAAATGTATATATGTTGCGCTGTGGTTTTTCGATTCTCCCCCCCTTGGGGCCACGGAGGTTATTGATGTCAAATCGTCGCGAATTTATTCATGGGATGTTAGCCACCACCGCCGGTGTCGCGGTTTCCACCGCAGTTTCTTCGCGCCGGGTCCTGGGCGCCAATGATCGGATTCGAATTGGGCTGATCGGCGCGGGCTCGCGGGGCAAGTATGATTTCAAAGAGGCCATCAAGTGCCCCAACGTCGAACCGGTGGCGGTGGCGGATGTTTACACTCGTCATCTGGAGGAAGTGCAGGCCATCGTTCCCGGAATCAAGACCTACCAGGACTTCCGCCGCCTCCTGGATGATAAGAGTATCGATGCCGTCATCATTGTCACTCCGCAACACCAGCATGCCTTAAGCTTCGTTCCCGCCATCCAGGCGGGCAAAGATGTTTACCAGGAAAAAACCATGGCGTTCAATCCCGAGCACGCCCGGCGCATGCGCAGGGCCTATGAAGGCTCCGGGCGCGTGGTGCAAATCGGCATGCAAATGCAAAGCGGACCTGGGTACCAAAAGGTTCGCGAACTTGCCACGCCCGAACGCATCGGTACAGTTACCCTCGTTGAGACCCATCACTTCCGCAACTCGCCCTACGGGGGTTGGATTCGCAATGAGGTCCCCGCCGATTGTGATGCCCAGCACGTTGACTGGGCCCTGTTCGAGGGTGAAGCAAGGCACTACGCGTTCGACCCCGACCGTTACCTGAACTGGCGTTTCTATTTTGATTATTCCGGCGGGAACATGTTTGAAAACATGGTTCACCAAATTGGTTTCTGGTACCAATTGCTGGACCTGAAGATTCCCGAGACGGTCTCGATGATGGGCGCCAATTATCTGAGTCCCAAGATGCACATGCCCGACGTCATGGCCGTTTCATTCAAGCTGCCCAACCGGCTCCTTATGACATGGAGTTCCACGTTTTCGAATGACTTCTACGGGGAACAGCAGGGCTGCATGTTTGGCACCAAGGGCACGATCATGCACACCCAGTCGAACAAAGTTTATTATTTGCCACAGGGCCAGGCAACGGGCGAAGGATCCTCAGACAAGCCGATTGAGAACCCGGAGTATGTGGATAACACCGACATCCACATGCAGAACTGGTTCGATTGCATTCGTAGCCGCAAGGAACCGAACTGTCCGTTCGAAATCGGGTATCGCACCGCGCTAGCCTGCCAGATGGCCGTGGCTTCCTATCGTCGAGGCGTGCCGGTGCACTGGGATGCTGATACTGAAGACATCGTGTAAGCGCCCGGAGTATTCCAATTGCCGGCAGAGGTCGGCCAGCCAAGGAGTTTCAAAATGAACCGACGCAAATTTATGAACACGGCCGGAATTCTCACAGGTTCAGCATGGCTCATGGAAAGTGCGGCGAGTCTTTCTTACGCCACACTTTCACCGCCGAAGCAGTTCAAAGTGGCGGTGATCAGTGATGGCCTTTCCCCGGATTTTGAAACTGCCCTCAAAATAATGAAAGGCTACAAAATTCCATGGGTGGAAATTCGCTCCGTTTGGGGCAAGTACAACACCGAGGCCAGCCCTGAGCAAATACAGCGCCTAAAGGAACTGCTGGATCAGTACGAAATTCGCTGCTCACAGGTGGACACAGCGCTCTTCAAGTGCAAACTTCCCGGCACCCAGACTTTAGGCGCCGGGACGGGCGTTTATCCTTACGCTGAGCAGATGGATTTGCTCAAGCGGGCGAGCGACCGTGCCCATGCCTGGGGATCTGATAAATTGCGCATTTTCACTTTCTGGCGAGTTGCCGAACCCGGGAAAATCTTCGGGCGCATCAGCGAGGAAGTGCAGAAGGCCGCGGAAGTCGCAAGGTCCGTGGGCATTCGACTGGTCATTGAAAACGAGGATGCCACCAACGTCGGCACGGTGCATGAGTTAGCCCGGATGCTGGCAACTCTTCCGTCCAATGTTGGCGCCAACTATGATATTGGCAATGGTCTTTGGCTCGGAGAAGTGCCCTACCCCGACGGGTACAAAACCCTGGACCCCAAACGAATTTGGAACATACACATGAAGGGTGTGCAATGCGCGCCCAATTTCAAAGACTGCAAGGAGACCTTTGCCGGCCAGGGGCAGATCGACTTGGAGGGCCAGTTACGGGCACTGCTGCGGGATGGGTACCAGGGAATTCTGTCTCTGGAGTGCGAGTTCAAGCCTCCCGATCTCAGTCAAACGGAAACCACCAGGCGCTCGCTCGAGGGGCTGCTGAATGCGATGTCGGCGGTGACGGAGAAATAGATTACATTCACTCAACTGATGGCATAGAGATGAGATGAAATGGCAACCCGTGCGCTCCTGTCCCTGATTCTGGTCTTATCCACCCCCTGCCTGCGGGCTCAACAACCGCCGGCAGAGGACCCGCACCCTTGAGGGGTGTTCAATTCTGGACTGGCCGGAGAACCACCAAGTTCATCCTGACTTATCCCGCTGTCATAACGAACAAGAGGACCTGGGGAATGAAAACTTCATCCATTGAGCCCATTCGATACTTGAGCCACGACGAGATGGACGCGATCCACAGTGCAGCATTGCGGATTCTCGAACGTACAGGAATGTGGGTGGATCACGCCAAGGCATTGGAGTATCTCCGCGACGCAGGTTGCCGCGTGGATATCGATCGCCGCGTGGCGAAATTTCCAGTCGACGTAGTGGAAGCGGCTGTTGCCCGCATGCGCCGCAACTTTGCCGATCCCTGTCGCTGGCCCAAGCGTATGTCAGTTCGCTATTCGCAGGTGCGATTTGACGCGCAGCCGTTCCGGGTCAATGACGATTTCGCAGTGAGCGCCGGCGGTTTCTGCGTGTTCACTTGGAATTTGGACGGCTGCCGGCGCGAAGCCACGCTGCAGGATGTGCGCCAGGCGCTGAAGCTGGCCGACAAACTCGATCAGATCGCGTACACGGGCCTGCCCTGCTCCGCCCAGGATGTACCGGTGCAAATTCGGCCGGTGGTGATGGCGGCAGAACTGGTGAAGGCCACGCGCAAATACGGCGGCATTGAGACCTTCCAGCGCCAGGATGTGGGTTACATTACGCGCATTGGGGAAATCGTTGCCGGTAGTCGCGAGGCGCACCGGCGCGACCCAATCCTGGTAGGGTATGCGGAGGCACGAACCCCTCTGTGCATTGATGCGGTGATGGCCGACGTGATGCTGGCGCATCTCGAACTCGGACTTCCCCAGAGCCTTGACACGATGCCCAACGGCGGCGCCACAGCACCGATGAGCGCCGCTGGCGTGCTCGCCTTGGGCCTGGCGGAAACGCTGGGTGGCCTGGTGCTGGGATACGCGGTGGATCCGAACGCCACCATGACCATTGATTTGACGCCAGGCTACTGCGACATGCGCTCGATGCACTTCGGCTACGCGGGTGCGGAGCGGATGCCGTTGCTCTCCGCCCGCGTGCAACTCGTATCCGAGTATTACGGGTGTCCCTCCGGCGTCCATGGCGGCAAAACGGATGCCTGCGTGCCGGGAATTCAATTGGGAGTGGAGAAAGCGATGACGATGTACGTCGCCGCCATGTCAGGAGCTATCGGATTCGGCGCCGTGGGCCATTTGGAGAATGCCGTCACCTTCTCGCCGCTGCAACTGGTCATCGACAACGAGATTGCGCGCTATGTACGTCACGCCATCCGGGGCATCGAGGTCAACGAAGAAACGCTGGCGCTTGATGTCATTGAGGCGGCAGGGATCAAAGGCCACACCTACGATCATCCGCACACCGTCGCACACTTCCGCGATGTGGAGATGCTCTCGCCATTTTTCGACTCCCCGACCTGGGGTGCAGGCGATAGTTTGGACCGGGAGCGGTTCGAGAAGCGGGCCGCCGCGAAGGTACGCGAACTAACAGAGGCGGAAAGTGTGCCCGTGCTGACGGACGAGCAGGAGGCTGCAATCGATGAAGTGGTGAAAGAGGCCAGTATGGACCTGCTGGGGTAATCCCCGGAGTATCCTTCACCTGCACTGACTGCACCGGAGGAAAGCAAGGAGGCAATTGGTGGGGCAAATAAGAGTAATACCAAAGTGGTTGCTCTACGCGATCATTGCACTGTTTTGGTGGGGCATCTTTGGATTTCTGGGCAAGGTCGGAGCTGACCGTATTTCACCTTCGCAAATGCAAATCTTCTTTACCATCGGCATGGTTCCGGTTGCCGTCGTGTGCGCATTCCGGCTGAAATTTCGGATTGCCACGGAGCGGCTGGGGGTCGCGTATTCTCTCCTGATGGGTGTTATCGCTGCCCTGGGATCCCTGGCCTTTTTCGCGGCGATGAAAACCGGCAAAGCCTCCCTCATCGCCCCCGCCACGTCTCTTTATCCGGCGCTGACCGTAGTCCTTGCCGTCATCTTCCTCAAAGAAAAGCTGAACAAAGTGCAACTCTGCGGGCTGTTTCTCGCGATGGTCTCCATCGTCATCTTATCCACGTAAGGAAATCCAATGGCGGATTGGTTGATGCTTTCCCTTGTTGCGATGGTGCTGTGGGGAATTGTCGGATTGCTACAGAAAGTCACGACGAATCGTATTTCGGCCGATGCCGTGCTCATCTGGGATCGCCTTGGTTATGTCGCTATTCTTCCCTTGCTGGCAATCAATACTCACCTGGGCAATTTGGGACCTAAGGATGTTTTCATTGGAACGCTGGACGGAATCACCAATAGCCTGGGGGCGTTGTTTTTGTACATGTCCCTGGAGAGTGGCGCCAAGGCCTCCATCGCCGTGCCCTTGACCGCACTTTACCCTTTGCTTACCGTTCTGCTGGCGGTGGTATTGCTGGGAGAGAGGGTGAAGCCCTTGCATTGGGTCGGCATCATCGTGGCGATTGCTGCCGGGATTCTCATGTCGTTCGAAACCCCGGCATCCGCGAATGAACGGGCAACGGATTCCGCAGGTCACTGAGCGGGAAAGCGAGCGAAATTCCCATGAACCTGAAAGCAGAGATTTCATCCTCTTCTGGTGCCCTTTCACCAATCCGCGTAGGCTTTATCGGCGCGGGCAGTGTTCTGTGGGCCTACCTGGGCGTTCTGGACCGATTGGTGGCGCGGGGATATTGCCTGGAAGGCCCTATTTGCGCCCGCCGCCCTGAGACTTGGCCGGGACTGTTGTCGCGGCGGCCGGGCATGAAACTCGTCACCGACCCGCGCGCCGTAGTTGAGTCCAATGTGCACGTGGTGGTCATCATTACCCCGCCGGAAAGTCATTCTGAACTGGCGCGCTTGGCGCTTGAGCACGGTAAGCACCTTGTGGTGGAGAAACCAATGGCCCTCAGCCCGTCCGGGGCCGAGGAGTTGGCCCAACTTGCGGATCGACGGGGGCTGTTTCTGCTGGCTGCCCCCTTCGTGCACCTTGCTCCCACCTTTCGCGCGCTCTGGGGTTTCATTCACGAGGGTGCGATCGGGCGGGTGCATTCGGCGCGCGGGCTTTATGGAAACGCCGGGTCGCGAGTCCTCTGGCATCATAAGAGTGGGGAGGGGCCGCTATCAGAAAAAGGGATTTACAACCTGAAGAGCCTCACTGCTCTATTGGGGCCGGTAGCGGAGGTTTTATCCGCTGAGGCCACGGCAGTGGCGCCTCGCGTGATTGGCAACGCCGTGATCAACAACCCGGATCCGGATGTTTCCCACGTTATACTGCGGCACGAGTCCGGCGCGCTCTCCTCAATTGTGTCCAGTAATGCCATTCAGCGTTATCGGCGCCCCGGGCTGGAGCTTTACGGAACGGAAGGCACCGCCAATCTGCTGGGGGATGACTGGGATCCGCGGGGGGTTGAGATTTGGAGGAACGAAGCCGGGCGCTGGGAGGAATACGAGCCCATTGAAAGTACCTGGCACTGGGCCGATGGTCTGCGCGAATTGGTGATGGCCCTGGTTGAAGGCCGGGCGCCGCTTGCCGACATTGGTCACGACATTCACCTGCTGGAGATTATTGAGGCGGCGCGCCGTGCCGCACGAGAAGGTTCCGCCGTTGCCGTCACATCACGTTTTCGCCCGCTTGATCTTCGTCTGCGGGATCAAGAATCCCGGCACCTACGACATCAGGTGCACGACCATACCCGGCCTGAAGACGAGCAATAGCCCACCGCACCCAACTACTTCGGCATCCACCAACATCGACCACGTGAAATTGCCGTCAGGTTAAGGTGCTTCAGATCAAACTGCTTCTCAACGGTCGCTCCGTAACCATATGAAGCAAACGGCTGCAAAACTGGACGCCTATTTACTGGAATGTGAAAAAAGTGAGAAAGTGGTAGGCCTGGAGGGATTCGAACCCCCGACCCACGGTTTAGGAAACCGTTGCTCTATCCATCTGAGCTACAGGCCCATAGTTCCAAACAAATGGGTGCATATAGATTAGCACACAGGCTGCGTGATTCCGGCTGCGAATTTCGTGGCCTCGTTTTTGCATTTTGTGGTGCTGAAACTTTTTGGGACTTGATGGAGACGCTCGTCTGACCTCATAATTCCACTGGTGAGGCAATCAAGGGCGCATTCACCAACCCCTCTTCAGGACCCCGGCGGCGCTGCGGGCATACTGGGCAGCTCCGCATGCAGCTTCCCGCGCGCCCGCATGAGGGATTTCATCAGGAACGTAATCATGCCTGCGGCGATAGTCACCTCAGAGAGCGAGGAACAATGAGCGAAGATAAGACGGTTTCGCGGCATACGCGCAGAGACATCCTGAAAATGAGCGGTGGCGCGGTGGCAAGCCTGGCGGGCTTGAACCTGTCTGCCTCAACCTCGCCCGGCAATCAACCCAGCGTCAGGCGCCGGCCCAATTTCGTTATTTTCATGACGGACGGCCAACGCGCCGACGAATTGAGTATTGCGGGAAATACAATTCTTCAAACCCCCCACATGGATAGGATCGCTCAGGAAGGAATCCGCTTTGAAAATGCCTTCGTAACCAACGCCCTTTGTGCGCCCACACGCGGCTCCCTGCTCACGGGCCTCTACGCCGCCAGAAACGGTGTGATCGACAACAAGGATCGAGCCATCCGTGACGGCGTGGCGAAGCTTCCGGAGATGCTTCAACAGGCAGGTTATGAGATTGCTTTCCTTGGCAAGTCGCACATCAAGGGCTCTCTCCGCGATACGCGTTGGGACTATTACCTTGGCTACAAGGGGCAGGCGGACTATTACCATTGCTCCATGGCGGAGGGAATCAATGGCGTCATGGGACCGGATACGCGATACACCGGCTACGTGGATGATCTTGTTACCAAAGCCGGCGTGGAATGGCTGGAGGGCCGGCACTCCGACAAGCCCTTCTGCCTCTTCCTTTGGCTTTACTCTCCTCATCGCCCGTTCTACCGCCCGCGCCACTATGCTGACATGTATAACGGCGTCGCGATTCCCAAGCCCGCCACCTTTGACGACGATTTGAACAACCATCCGGGAAAGCCCCACGCCTTTTCTGAAGCGGACAACAAGATTGGCACCTTCGAGGATGTGCGCACGCTCGAATCACTGGTCAAAGACCACTACGTTGGAGTTGTCGCCAGCGACGACAATTTGGGAAGAATGCTCGATGTCCTCTCGCGAACGGGCCAACTGGACGATACAGCCGTCTTCACCACTTCCGATCATGGGTTCATGCTCGGTGAATGGCACTGCATGGACAAGCGCGTAATGCACGAGCCGTCCATTCGCATTCCCTTGGCCATCCGTTATCCTGCGGCCATTAAACCCGGCACCCGCAGCAAGCGAATGGTGCTGGAACTCGATGTCCCGGCCACCATCCTCGATTTGGCAGGACTCCCTATTCCCCAAGCGTTTCAGGGGCACAGCCTTGCGCCGCTCTTTAGAAATGAGGACGCGCCATGGCGCAAGGATTTCCTTTATGAATATTACGAGTATCCAGGGCCCCATAGCGTTCCCAAGAATCGCGGTATTCGCACGGAGCGCTACAAGCTCATCGAGTACTATGAGCAGGCGCCGGTGGAGTACGAGTTTTACGATTTGCTCCACGACCCGCAGGAGATTCACAATCTGTACGGCGCGACGCAGTACGCGCCCTTGATCCAGGAATTGAAGCTACGCATGGAGACGCTGCGGGAGCAGACGAGGTCTGTTTAGAATTGAAGAAGCGCAAGAACAATCCGGCCAAAGCCCTCACGGCTTTCCACGTCATGGCCAAGCCTAGTGGCCCGATCTGCAACCTGGACTGCCGGTATTGTTTTTATCTTGAAAAGGAAAATCTATACGGCAAGAAGCAGGATTGGGCCATGCCTGACCCGGTGCTTGAATCGTACATCTCGCAGTTTATTGCCTCGCAGGATTCACCGGTAATTTCCTTTGCCTGGCAGGGAGGCGAGCCTACCTTGCTCGGTGTGGACTTCTTTCGCAAGGTCGTCGCCATCCAAAACAAGTACGCCAACGGTAAGAAGATCGAAAACGCTTTTCAAACCAACGGCGTTCTTCTGGACGATCGCTGGGGCGAATTTCTGGCCGGGAACCAATTCCTGATCGGAATATCGATTGACGGTCCTGCCGAGCTCCATGACTTTTATCGTGTGGATAAGGGCGGCGCACCCACGTTTGACCGGGTGATGCGCGGGCTGCGCTTCCTGAAGAAACACCAGGTGGAGTTTAACGTCCTCACCGTGGTGAACCGCCAGAATTCGCAGCACCCTTTGCGCGTGTACCGATTCCTGAAGGGCATCGGTGCCCAGTTTATGCAGTTCATCCCCATAGTGGAGCGGGTGGCCAAGGCCGCAAACCCTGATGGCCTGGTCCTGATTCCTCCGCGCGATACCCACACTGCCGACGTCTCCGAGTGGTCAGTGGATTCACGGCAGTACGGCCTCTTCCTAAGCACGATTTTTGATGAATGGGTGCGCAAAGATGTGGGGAATTATTTTGTCCAGATTTTTGACGTGGCGCTGGAAAGCTGGCTGGGATTGGAGCCCAGCTTGTGCGTTTTTCGCCCGACCTGCGGCTCCGCCATGGCGCTGGAACACAATGGCGATCTCTACTCCTGCGACCACTACGTTTACCCGGAGAACAAGTTGGGCAACATCATGGAGCAGCCATTGCAAGCGCTGGTAAATTCCGCCCAGCAGCGCAGCTTTGGGCTCGACAAACGCGACTCACTGCCCCGCTATTGCCGCGAGTGCGATGTTCGTTTTGCCTGCAACGGTGAGTGCCCCAAGCATCGCTTCATCTCCGCTCCCGACGGCGAGCCCGGATTGAATTACCTTTGCGCGGGCTACAAACTCTTCTTCCAGCACATTGACCCGTACATGAAATTCATGGCCAACGAACTCCGCCACCAACGCCCTCCCGCCAACGTGATGGCATGGATTCAACAACAAGCGGAACCTGTTGCCCTCGATTCCGAGATTCCATCCTAGGTTGGTTTGGATTTCTCGCCACATCGCGCGTCGATTTCGGTGACTGCCACCTGTGGTTTGGTTGCGTTCGAGAAGGACGTTTTGTCCCCCCACAATCCCATTTTCCATATATCCAGTAAGCAGCTTAATTTTCAGTAGGCTGTCAACTCTGGGTTACGGAAATCGCCTCTTCCGGTCCTTTGTTTTCAGGATGTTCCCAACTTTGGCGTTGGTGAGAACTTGGCTGTATTGCGGACACAATGTCGCCAGAAATTTGAGGGAATTGAAACAGGGGGAAACAGCGTCATCAAGCACCCTTTTACTTCGTGCGGGGGCTCCGGCCAGCAACCGGCCCGAGCCCATCCTTGTGACTACACACTAGCCTATTTTACGAGGATTGTCAAGGAGAAAAAAGCCGCGGGCGCCCGCTGCCATCGCAGGACAACGGACGCACGCTGCGCTCAGTTAGGAAGCCCACAACCCCTATCAGGCGTTGCCATAACTGATCACGCCGATGGCGATGAGCAGGATGGCGATCCCGGTCAGACAGTACGTGAGGGCTTTGCGGCTGGCCCCTTTCCATTCGCCGCC
>JARLGN010000118.1 GCA_031292775.1 Acidobacteriota bacterium
ACCTTGCCGCCCAGAGCACGGAAGAATTCCTCTTGATTTGCCATGCTCCAGTTTGTAGTATTCCACGAGCAGATTAACCACGAGCAGATTAGCTGTAAGCAGATTAGCGTGGTGACCTGCTCAATCACGAATTGCGGAAAGGAGAATCGTACCCATGGCATATTCCAAGCCCGTTCTGCTGGCGGCAAACGCAACGACACGGCAGGTCCTCACGGTCTGTCCGCCCAAGGCAGCGTGTGTCTATTCTTGCCAGAATCCCAAGATGTGACAGGCCCCGTCGGATGGGGGCACCCATGCCCCCACCGATTCTGGCGTCGCATCCATGACGCTTCCTATGCCGGACTCCCTTATGACGCCCCCTCAATTTCACACAAGGCTTAAGCCCGACTCGTTCGTCAGAAAGCTCGATGGAATCGGCTTCATCTACAACATAGGCAATCACCGCCAGGAGGTATTCGACGCAAGCGGGGCGGTGTTCTTGCAGCAGCTCAGCAGGAACTTTCGCACCGGAGACGAAATCGCCGCCGACCTGCGCAGGATTTTCGTCGGCGCTCCCCGTGAGGTCCTCCTGGGGGATTTTGGGGAATTCGCCGCCTTTCTATACCAGGCGGGCTTTGTGGAGGTCTTGGGGGACATTGCCCAACCGGCCATTTCTCCTGCCGCCCAGGCCCAGCATGGGAGCGCCGCTCCTGCACGGGACCGTGGGCTGGCGGAGACATCGGAGTTTCTCAAGGAACATTTCTCGGCACATCCGACCGTATTTTCCTTCCAGTTCTACACGACCGAGCGTTGCAACGAGCGCTGCGTCCATTGCTACGTTGACCGGGAATCGCACGGCAGGCCGCTTCCGCTCGAACGGCGGCTGGCCCTCCTGGACCGGCTGGGGGCCATGGGCACCCTGGACGTTACGTTCACGGGCGGGGAGGCTCTCATGAGCACAGGCCTTCCCGCCCTGATTGACCGGGCAAGAAAGAACGACCTGGTGATTTCCCTGCTGTCCAACCTCACCCTCCTGACGGACGAACTCCTGGACGCAATCAGGAACCCGAATGTCGATGTCGTCCAGACGTCGATTTACTCCATGGATGCCGAGATACACGACGCCATCACTCGCAGGCCGGGAAGCCTGAAGCAGACCCGGTCGGCGCTGGACCGGCTCCGGTCGGCGGGAGTGCGGGTGACCATCAGTTGCCCTGTCCTCAAGGAGAACCGTGACTCGTTCCAGGATGTCCTGCGCTACGGTGCGGAGTCCGGCATCCCGGTCAATTGTGACTTCGCCATCATGGCCAAGGAGAACGGCGACGCCGCCAACCTTGCCCATCGCCTTGCGACCGGCGACCTGGAAGGTGTCGTCAGGGCCGTCTTGCAAGGCAGCCCGAAATACCGCGAACGGCTGGAGCAGAACCGGGATGCCCTCGATGCGATGTCCCTGGATACCTGCGGAGTCGGCAACTACATGCTGTGCATGAAGTCGAACGGCGAATTCCTGCCCTGCCCCGGCTTCGGGCTGGTCGTGGGGAACGCCTGGGACTCGGACATCGGGGAGGTGTGGAGGAATTCTCCCCAGTTAGCCGCCCTGCGCCGGTTCAGCCGAAGGGAGCAGTTCCCGCAATGCACCTCGTGCGGGGCGACCGCCTTCTGCAACTTCTGCCTGGCGAAGTTCCACAACGAGGTCGGCTGGGAGTCGGGGGTCATCCCTACCGGCTATTGCGAGATTGCCCGAGTCAACAGGCGGATGGCACAGCAGCACTTGGGGTTTCGGCATTGACGAAACCTGGGGGCACACGCTCCTGGGTCTCATCATGATGCCGACCCCGGCTTGGTGAGCAGCGCCGCTCTCAGTCTCCCTTATCCTTTCAGGAGGTCTTACCCGTGAACCAAAGAGAACCAGAGTCCCGTGAGGAACGAGAATGCCCATACTGCGCCGAGCCGATTCTCAAAAAGGCCCGTGTGTGCAAGCACTGTGGCCGTGATGTGGAGCCGCTGACCGATAACGTCAATGCGGCCCAGGCTCCGCCGCCTGCAACGCCGATAGAGGTTGCCCGTCCCAGATTGGGATATACCGCTGCAAAACCTGGCATTGCGGATTCCCGCAAGAGCAGGATGAAACTGATTGTGGGAGGTGCTCTCGTCTTCATCGGTCTCGTGGGCCTGTTTTTCGCATTCCACAACAGCGAGATTGTTCGGCTCCGCATCCATATCTACTCGATGCTGGACGGCCATGCCATCCCACTTTCCCTTCAATGCAAAGCGTTATCGGCACACATTGCTCAGGGCCTAGTGAGTCTGGGTCTGCTCGCAGTCGGCATGGTTTTTTGCTATCAGGGGGGGTGGCTCCACTTGTCCCACAAGTCTTTGCCGAAACCTCATGTATTTGTTGGTCTTCTGCGGAGACCACTGGTGCTTGTGGGCGGCTTTGTGATTCTTGCCTTGCTGGCGGTCACAGCCTTCGTTCAGAACGCCGACCAGCAAAAGATAAAGGAAGTGGAGGAACAGCGGAGGAAATCCATCCAGGAACTGATGCTGGCAAACGAACCTCAGAAGCAACAGCCGGAACAGGAAAAGCCGACACCGGAACAAGGCGAGCCGATTGAGTACAGCCTCTTCTATGCGAAGGCGAAAAGCACAGGGTTGCCAATCGGCAAGCGTTACAGGTTCACGGCGTTGGTCTGCCACGAGCTGCATGTATACCTGCCCGATTATAGTGAGTATCCCAACCTGAATGACGAACTGTGGGGTGAAGCGGCATTCGACGACGAGGCGCAGCATCAGCAGTTCCTTCTCGGCAAAGACTGGACGAACCGTACAATCGTCGCCTCCATGGGTTCTGATGGGATGGTTCAAATTCACAGGATTGAGTAGGCACCGTTCCTAAAATGAGACTTCCTATTTTCCGAGGTTTCGAGTGAGCAGGCTTTCTCGGCGGCAGTTCTTTGCAAGCACGCTCGCCCCCTTTGCGGTGGGGAAACCCGCACTGCAAGCCTTGTTTAAGCATCCCCCAGCGGAATCTGCGACCCATGCGTCGGACCCGGCGCTCCCTGAAGAGGAACCGTTTGGCGCAGAGGAAGGCTGTCCTGAGTGCGGCGGCTGGGGTCGGATAATTTGCCCTGCATGTGATGGCACTGGACGATGGACCGAGGCCAGTGAATCCGCTGGGTTCTATCAACGTGAAGCCGCTCGGCGTGCCGACCACTGCGCCTGGTGTGATGAGTGGGGAGAGGTCCCGTGCCTGGAGTGCGAGGGCAGGGGATAGTCATTACATTCGCTTGCATCACGTCATCAACGGTGCCTCAAGTCGGGCATCAGGCATCTGGGCGGGTGGTTCATAAGGTGTTCTTCCCGGCGAGTGCTAAGCCCTGTGTTTCGAGCGCCGGTTTCGGCATTGTGCGGTGGTCAATTGGCTACAGGCTATGAACCACGACCCAAGCGGCCTGAAGACTCCTACCTCCACGACCTATTCGGACGCACCAGCAGCCATCCCCAAAACCGCCTTGCCGAGTTACTTCCCGACACGTGGAAGACATCCCGGCAACCAGCCCCTACCTCCTAACCTTCCTTTACACACCGCCCCGAGCATATCACTGACCTCGCTGCAGTGGGTCTAGAGAATGGATACTGGTTTTCCGCCCACTTCACACAGCGCCGATGCCCAGACCATTCAGGTGAGAGGTATCCATGGTGCCGTCCGTGATGTGAAATACACCGGGAAAGCGCTTATCCCAGCCCTTGTTAGCCGCAGGCATAAACTGCCGCGAATTCGCTTCAATCGCTTGGACGCCGGGCACGTGCGCGGCGAGGCTGGCAGATTGAATCAGGGACGCGCCAGGACAGGTGAGATCCTGCACGCACAGGAACATCTTGTTCTTTTCCATGACCGGAGTAAGGATCATCATCGTGCTCTGCCCCTTGCAGGCTTTGAGCGCCGCCCCCGTGTAACCCATTTCGCGCGAAAGCAACAGCGCGTGGAGATCAGTCAGGGACTCATCAATGACCACGGGTTTCAGTCTTGCAGCTTCAAACATCACATTCTGCCGGTGAGTATCGAGATCGCGAGCCGTGGGCTGCTCGACATATTGAATTCGCGCAAATCCCTGGGGCGTCTTCTCCTTCACCCTATGCAGGAAATCGACAAGGTACTGAACGTTGGGGCATCGCTCATTGAAGTCGAGCGAGTAGACCCAATCGCTGACCCCGCGCTTCTCTTCCGTCTCGGTGGCTACGCGATCAACACTGAGCACGCGCTCGGAGTCCCATTGCAAGTCGTCGCCATCCAATTTGATTTTGAGATGGGTCAGCCCATTAAAGTTGATCCACTGGGAAAGTGTCTCCGGCAGGCCATCGTTGACGTGGTGCTTGATGTCAGATTCCACAATGGGATCAATGGCGGAAACCAGGTGGTACAGCGGCATGCGGGGTTTGGGCTCCTTCCGAATGTACTTTTCCGGATATTCCCCCTTGTATTCCGGCCCCACGTAGTAAGAAAGGTCGCGATTCATGAACTCGGGACCATAGGTGTGATAACAGTTCAGGCCGTGCAGCTTGCCGTAGGCATCGTGAACCGCCGCGTCAAAGGCACTGGCGGTTACCAGGGTGCAAAGCTTGGGAATGGGTTCGGCCAGCTTGGACGCCTGCGATATTTCAGCCGCAGCCTGCAAGTACTGGGGCTCGAGCGCCCAATTGAGTTCAATGGGATGGCCGTACTCTTCAAAGCCCGCCGTCAGGGTAGAGATGCGCCCCGCCAGGGTTTTCATGGCGCCCAGAGTGGTGTCATACGAAAGGACCCGGGAGGGAAACGACCAGATGTTCGCGACCGGCATCGAACCGAAGCCCTTTGCGGTCTTGCCACCCTTTGAACTTACCGTGCACGTCACGTTCAGGATGGTGGCCTTGGATCCTACAATGCCCCCGAATTTGATCGGGACACGGTAGTCGTAGTCCTGGTATTCGATACTTACTTCTTCCATGCGGATGTCGGATGTTTTGGTCATGCTTGCCTTCAGGATTGCCGGAGCGCACGCCAGGCCCGCAGTTACGGACTGGAGAAATGCGCGCCGTGCTACGTTCCCCATATTAACCTCACCTCGTCGCTTTGATCATTAATGGCAAATGGTAGTGGAGAGCACCTGTAGCACGAACCTGTTTCGTAACGCTGCGGCTTTTCCTTGCCGACCGGGAACGAGCCACGAGGCTACACAGCAGGTCCGCGCTACACCTGCTTTTCTGGCAGTGAACCATCCTCGCGGTCATCGGAGGAATGGACACTGCGGAAGGCTTCGATCTTAGACACTCTGAAAGAATGGGCAGGGTCTCTCCCGCCCGGAACCGACCTCGAGAGAGACCCTGCCCTGAGATCTACGACTGACTAGAAAAGAATCTTCACAGCTATTTCTCCGATGCGAGGAGCCTGAACGCTAAACGCCCCGCCAAACGAACCAGGACCGTCGTTGATGAGGCCATCCACCCCTCCGACGAATTGGGCGTGGTTGAAGGCGTTAAGGAACTCTCCCCGGAACTCCAGCTTGAGCCGTTCGGTCACCTTCAAATCCTTCATCAGGGTTAGGTTCCAGTTGTTGAGCCCTGGCCCCGCAAAGTATCTCCGGTTGGCGTTACCTTGCTGCCCAAGAGCTTCGTAGCTGAGCGGCGCAGTGTTGAAATAGGGGTTGACGAGAGTTTGGGTTAGTTGATTAAGATACTGCTTTCGTGGGTTACGGTTAACATAGATAGCGCCGGGGGCACGGATGGGCGCGTCCGTAAAGCCGTATTGCGGTGAGTTGCCCGTACTGCCCACCAGTGAGTTGTCGTCGTTCTCGGAGATTTGCACGGGAGTTCCGTTGGTGAAGGTGGTTATGCCCGATATCTTCCACCCTCGCGTCGCCCGATTACTTGCCCGGAAGAGCTTGTCGAAGGGGATTTCAACCGTGTAGCTGGCCGAAAAATTGTTGGTAATGTTAAACACGGAGAGGGCTTCGAATTGGTGATTGTTGCCATAAAGGAACACCTGGTCTCCAAAGCCGGAACCATCATCCATCGATTTGCTGAAGGTGTAGGAAACCAAAAGCTGTGAGCGCCCCGCCGTTTTGCGCAGCGAGATCTGCAAGGCGTGGTAGTCAGAGTTCCCGGCATCCAGGTAATAACCGTTGTCGCCAAAAATCGCACCGCCCGTGGTGGGATTGATGGAGTTAAAGGGGCTGCGGACGGTTTCCCCACCCGCGGGTCCACCCACCGGGAAGAAGACCCCGGTCTCTCCATAGGGCCCGCAGGTCGAGGTGTTCGGTAAGACGTTGGCAGCATTGCTCAGTTTAAGGCAAAGCGCCGGATTGGCAGGATTGTTTTGGGCATCGAGGAGCAGGTGGTGGCCGAAGGTACCGACGTAACTCAACGTCAACAGCGTGTTCGCCTGAAGCTGACGTTGAATGGAGAAATCCACGTGCTCGGCGTAAGGAGAGGGAGAGTGGACCAACGGGGAAACATCCTCCGTGAACGGCTCGAAATTCGCCCAGTTGATGTTGGTGGCGCCTCTCTGAACCGGCGGGACCGGGAAGGGTTGGGGTGCAATGCTCCCAGTTTGCCGGTCAATAAAGGGTGCGTTATACAAGGGGTAAGTTCCGCAACAATAAAATAACCCATAGGGCGGAGCAGCGAAATTGAAAGTGGAGGCTCCCTCGATATTGGTGTAGTACATGCCAAAACCCGCCCGAATGCTGCTCTTGCCCGATTCCCCAAAAACCTTGTGCAGGAGGCCATTGGAGAAGTTGGGCGAATAGGCCACGCCAATGCGGGGGCCGAAATTTTTGTAGTTCGTGTTGGCAAAGTGTTTCGGGATACCGGGATCGCCGGGGAAAACAAACCCTGCCGGCGCCGTGGGGAATACTGTCGACTGCGCACCCAAGGTTATATCGGGGTTGCGATTATGGGAGTCCGACCAATACGGAGTTGTCTCCCAGCGTACGCCGTAGTTGACGGTCAGGTTGGGTTTTACGCGCCAACTGTCCTCCCCATACAGCCCGAGGTAGTAGCTCCTCAGGGCTAAGGAGGACGCAGCGCCCTGGTACCAGTAATTGACCGCGCCAATCAGCATGTCGGAAAGGTCAAGCCCCGTCTCGCCACCGCTAAAATTAAAGCCACCGTTGCCACCATTGTTCGGATGGCCGACCCAAAATTGGTCCGCGTGGTAGTTCCCGCCGAACTTCAGGGTGTGAGATCCCTTAACGACCGAGAAGTCGTCCTGGGCCTGAGATACCTGGTCATATTGTGCGACGACTGAGTTAAACTGGCCCAAGGTGAAATGGGTGAATTGCACTTCCGGCCAATTGGCATACCCGGCGCCAGCCTCTTCATAAAGGCCGCCAGCGCCAGGTGCGGCGAACCCCAGCGATGAGAGCGTCGGTCCCGTACCCGTCGCCAGTCCCGTGATGTTTTTGTTGTGGACGTAGCTGGCGGTGAACTGGTTGACCATGGAACCGCCAATGGGGGTGCTAACGCCAAACGTCAGCAACTGCGCCTTCCCCACGGTTTTATTCGGAAAACCCGGGACTGTGCTGCCGCCATACCCAGGATTAAATGGTTGAGGGTTGTTCCAAGGGTTGTTGTGGTAATAACCGGTAATCATACCGATGCGACTATTGCCATCAATCCGCACAGACCATTTGTCGTCCGTTAAAGTCGACGCGTAGGCGGAGGTGGAGAAGTACCCCTGGGGAGTGTTGATAGCAGGGATGAGCTTGAGGGTATTCGCGGCGACCGGATCCCACGCCTTCGTAGGAATTACATAATTCGGAAACACGCATTGGGCCGTACTCGCGCAGGCGGGCCCAAAGTACGGCTCACCCGAGGTTATCGTACCTGCGGGTAACCCCAATCTGGTGTTCAGGAGGTTGGCAAAATAGGTGCCGTTCACCGCTTCATTCGGGTGTGTAGCGATGGTCGCCGCCTGATCTTTCACATTTCCCTGGATGTCGGCCGCCGAGGGGACGAGGATATCCCCACTATCCACCCCGGTGACTTCGCGTGTCCCCTGATAATCGCCAAAGAAAAATATTCTGTTCTTGAGGACCGGGCCGCCAAAGGTGCCACCAAATATGTTCTGCCTCAACGTTCCGCGAGTGGCAGAGTAAAAGTTGCGGGAATCCAGTTTCGAATCGCGCCAAAAATCGAAAGCGTCACCATGAAACGAATTGGTCCCGGATTTGGTGGCGACGTTCACTTGCCCGCCGCTATAGTTGCCGTATTCAGCCCCGGCGTTGCTGGTAATGATGCGGAACTCAGCGATGGAGTCGAGGTTGGGGACAATAATCGTGCCCCCCATGTCTCCCTCCACCACGTTGGCCCCGTTGATCATGTAACCGTTGTTAACGTCCCTCTGTCCACTCATGGACAGGGTGCCGTCATTGAGGTAATTCGAGGGGGCAAGGGTGCCGAACATCGTCACATTAATGGGCACGACTCCGGGTTGAAGGGCCAGAAGGTCCGTGAAGGAGCGGCTGATCAACGGCAGATTGACCATCTCGGTCGCCGCCACAAGCTCGCCCGTTTGCGCAGTTTGGGTGTTGACCTGTGCCGCGGAGGCAGTTACCGTGACCTTTTGAATTTCCGCTCCTACTTGCAGCGCCGCATCGACGCGCAAGGAGGTATCAACGTCGATGACCAGATTTTGCTCCTGATATTCCTTAAAACCCGCCTTTTTGAAGCTGACGTCGTAGGTACCAATAGGCAATGCCGGGAAGTTATAGAACCCGACACTGTCCGTCTGGAGGGTTGACACCACGCCGGTTAGCGTATTGCGGGCCGTTACGGTTACCCCAGGGACTACCGCTCCCTGTGCATCACGGGCTGTCCCAGAGATGTTTCCCGTCGTCTTGCCAAGAAGCAATGCGGGGGCGAACACCAACAATGCGATGAACAATACGCTCTGCCTGCACCGACTTGCCCTTTCACATTTAAGTGACATCGATGTTCCTTTCCGGCTCAGTGGCCGTTGCGCTCCGACCGATTCGATATGGAGGACGCAAAGTTCAGGTCGTTGTTCAGAATTGCCCACTTCTTACAATTTGACAAAACGTGCCACGACAGTAGCTAGTTCTCTTTCCGTTAAATGTCATATCTACTCAAGGATTTGGTCACTTTCGTAGAACCGTCCCAATATGCAGCGTAAACACAAAAAACCACCCCCGCCGCTCAGGACCCGAAGCAGATACCCAAGCGGCTAAGTCTCCAAGAGTGTAATATTCCCGGAAACGTATGGGAGCAAGCACAATGCCAAAGTTCTAAATTTGTCCTATTGAGTTAACATGTTGACAACTAAATGAATAGATGACAAAAGGACGGCTTTGCCTCCTACTTACATTCGGATATTCCATTAATCACAGCAGAATTATACCGTATTCCATACTTACTTATTTCACTTGTGAAGTTATTGCCGCCCAAACGACTACCCAGCACCTCTCCCAGTTTCACGCGCAGCGTCATCGCGACAAAAAACCAGCTATCCCGCACAGCCCGCGTTAATCTCTTTCATCTGGAACTAAAAGCACCGCGAGGATTGGGCAGAACGCATACTTTCTTGTCCCTGTTCTTCTGACCTGGGACCTTGGACTTTGGACCCGCTTTCTCGTCACAGTTCTGTTGACAACCCAGGTTGGCTTCGGTACCGTCTTTGCGGATTCCGCCTGGGCAACGGGGGCTTTCTCCGTTCCCATGCCGTACCCTCTTGCGCTCCAAGGCGGGGCAAGCCGTCACGGAGAGCGTTTAGTGGGGACACTATGAGCACCTTTAAGAAGATCATCAGGGGATTGGTTTGGGCGGTGGCGCTTGTTCTGGCGTTTGTGGTCATCCGACAGGTGAACCGGCCGGGGCCGCTTCCTCCCATGGAGGTCCCGAGCCCCTCACCGGATGAGGCCCCCTCACCCACGCCAGCGCCGTTGCCGGCTCCCGCTGGCCCTCAGCCCACTTCCGAGCAGGTCACACCACCGCAAACGACAGGCAGACCTCCCATAACGGGTCACCCGCCGCTGTCAATGCAAAAACCCAAGCTTGACCTTAGCGCGTGTGAATACTACGCGAAACGTGGCGACTACGAGGAAGCCGTCGTCTGTTACCGGGAGAGGCAGAAACTGGATCCCTCCAACGATTCCATTCGCCGGAGGATCGAGTACATCATTAAATCCTGCAAGAGAGAGAATGAAATCCTGCAGATCAACCTGAATTGTGATCCGAAACCAGGGGCGAAACCTTCTACAACCAATTCCCACTGACCAGTCTCACGCAGGCGGAAAACGGGAGCGCGAGTTGGACCCTGGTGGATGGTCGCTGGCGCAGAACGAGCACAGCTCTGCGACTCACCTCAGTCTTCCCCAAAAACCAGATGGCATGGTTCACACTAAATCGCAGAACTGGGCTCGTTCTGCGCCAGCCTTCCATGAGTTGACATGGGGGGGACGCACACGGCACGTCCTCAGGCAAAGCAGCTCTGCGTTCACATCTCGGGCCAGAGGTTCATTCCATTTGATGAGCAATAAGGAACAGACAACAAAACGACTGATGTGAGACTCTTCGTCTTCACCTCGTGATGATATTGCACCATAACGACAATCCGCTGTTAATACCTTGAGGTGGTAAGGGCGACTCGCAAGGCGGGCAGCGATGCTTCCAGCGCCAACACGCCGTGGATCGCCGGGGAAAGGACGAAGCATATGGCACGAAAGAAGAACGCCGGCCAGCCATCTTCCAAGACGCTGCCGAAAGCGTTGACGGGCATCCTTGGTTTGGATGAGATCACTGGGGGAGGACTGCCCCGCGGACGTCCCACTCTGGTCAGTGGAGGCGCCGGTTCCGGAAAGACCCTGTTCGCGCTGGAGTTTCTGGTTCGGGGCGCGACGCAACACAATGAACCCGGCGTTTTCATCTCGTTCGAGGAATCGATCCCGGACCTCACCAAGAACGCCGCCTCTCTGGGCTTCGACCTGGCGAAGTTGGTGGCGGACAAGAAGCTGTTTCTGGACCACGTCTCCATCCCGCGGAGCGAGTTTGCGGAAACCGGCGAGTATGATCTTGATGGCCTCTTCATTCGGATTGCCGATGCGGTGCAGCAGGTGGGAGCGAAGCGAGTGGTTCTGGACACCATTGAAGCGCTCTTTGCCGATTTGCCAAACCCCGGCATCCTGCGCTCCGAAATCCGCCGCCTGTTCAGTTGGCTGAAGGAAAAGGGACTAACCACGGTCATTACCGCCGAGCGGGACCGGCCCGACAGGCTGACCCGGCACGGCATTGAGGAGTTCGTCTCCGATTGCGTGATCGTGCTGGACCATCGCATGCGGGAGGAGATCTCGACACGACGCCTGCGCGTCGTGAAGTACAGGGGTTCCACCCACGGAACGAACGAATATCCATTCCTGATCGATGAACAAGGTATTTCCGTGCTGCCGATCTCCTCACTGGGACTGGACCACGCCGCGCTCGAGGAACGAATCTCCAGCGGTATTGAGCGCGTAGATGGAATGCTGGACGGCAAAGGTTTTTATCGGGGAAGCAGCATCTTGTTGTCCGGCACCCCGGGAACCGGCAAAACCAGCGTCGTGGCGCATTTCGTGGACGCGGCCTGTCGCCGCGGCGAACGCTGCCTGTTTTTCGCTTTCGAGGAATCGCCCCGGCAGATCGTGCGCAATATGCGTTCGATCGGCATCAATCTCCAACCCTGGGTGCAGAAAGGCCTGCTTTTATTCCAAGCGGCGCGTCCTACCTACGGCGGGATTGAAGAGCATCTATTGCTGACCCACAAACGCATCGCCAGTTTCCGGCCCAGCGTCGTGGTGGTGGACCCGGTTACCAATCTGGTTATGGTCAGCACCCAGAACGAGGTGCGTTCCATGCTGACGCGGCTGGTGGATTTTTTGAAGACCGAGGGGATCACTTCGGTTTTCACCAGTTTGACGTCGGCGGGCGGGCCCCTGGAAGCCAGCGAAGTGGACGTATCCTCTCTCATGGATACCTGGATCCTGCTGAAGAGCATTGAGGTGGGCGGGGAGCGGAACCGGGCGCTCTACATCCTGAAATCGCGAGGCATGGCGCATTCCAACCAGATTCGCGAATTCGTGCTGACGAATGACGGTCTGCGATTGCTCGACGTTTACCTGGGCGCGGAAGGCGTGCTGACCGGTTCGGCCCGAATGTCGCAGGAAATGCGCGAGAAGGCAGGGGTAACGTTCCGCGGGCAGGAACTGGAGACCCACCGGCGGGAACTGGAGCGCAAACGCCGGATTTTCGAGGCTCGAATGGTCATGCTCCGTGCAGAGTTTGAAGCCGAGGAAGAAGTAATTCAACAAACCATCTCCGATTCGGAATTGCTCGGCAAGGAAGTGGTGCAGGACCGCGGGCAAATGGTGCTGAGCCGAAAAGCGGATACCTCCGCCTATAAGAAAGAGGGGCGCGCGAATGCCGCGCGGAAACATTGAATGCCTATTACTAAAACCAAAGCCCGGACACAACCGCGCAAACCGAAGGTCCCGAAACCGGAGGTCTGGAAGCTACGGCTCTTCGTGGCGGGCCAGACGCCCAAATCGATTCGCGCCCTCGCCAACCTCAAGGTGCTGTGCGAAAAGCACCTGAAGGGACACTACCGAATCGAAGTGATTGACCTTCTGGAGAACCCGCAAATGGCGCGAGGCAACCAGATCGTGGCCGTTCCAACCCTGGAAAGAGAGCTTCCGAAACCCGTCCAGAAGATCATCGGAGACTTGTCAAACACCGAGCGGGTATTGATTGGCCTGGCCCTGCAACCAGTCGTCTGACTTTGCTTAGAAAGGTTCGATAGGAAATGGTCCTGCTGAAGACACGCTCGGTTGCAAAACTGATACCCAGATGGGAAGAACAATACCGAATGAATCCCAGGAACAATTCGCCTGTCGTTAAGCTGAAGCCCACTGTTGCCGCGGTAAAAAAGCCCCCGTTATTCGATTGGGGAACTCTCCTGACGGGAATTTCCCGGGGGAGAAGCGATTTGGAATACGGCGTTCAACGCAACATCTTTATGCAGGGGCAGGCTGCGGATTCCGTCTTCTTCCTCCTTCGCGGCAAGGTGCAACTCTCCGTTACATCCTCCGAAGGCAAGGAAGCGATTGTTGCCACTCTGGGCTCCGGTGAGTTCTTCGGTGAAGGGTGCCTGGCAGGTCAGCCGTTGCGCATGGCCACCGCGACTTCCGTGGAGGATTGCACTCTTAGCAGGGTTGAGAAGGCAACGATGGTCCGAATGCTTCATGAACAGCCGGGAGTGGCTGAAATATTTGTTACTCACTTGCTCGACCGCAACATCCGATACGAAGCGGATCTGGTCGACCAGCTTTTCAATTCCAGTGAGAAGCGCCTGGCGCGGATCCTCCTGCTGCTGTCCCACTTTACCGAGCAGAGCCAGACTGAAACTGTCGCGGCCGGGATTAATCAGGAAAATCTTGCGCAAATGGTGGGCACAACCCGCTCACGGATCAGTCATTTCATGAATGGATTCAGGAAGCGTGGCTTTATCGAATATGAGAGTGGCAGCGTTCTAACAGTCCAAAGGGGACTCCTCAGCGTTGTGCAGCAGGACTAGAGTGTAGTGACAGGTCTCGATTTCCTTCATCTCCAACCCCGAGAAAACAATCATCTCGACATGCTCGTTGGCGGGCAATGAGAAATGGCTTGTATCATGGCCAATGGCCATGCGGGTGCACATGCGTAGTGGCACAGGCACTCCTGCCTGCGTTGCTTTTCCTTCACAGCCAGGAGTGGCTGTGCCACCCCCGATTTCTGTTCAGCATCCGGAACTCAAAAGAAGCGGTCAGCCCTCAGCGTACGTCAATCAAAATCCATGCATGGCGGAGCCGTAACCAAACGTGTGTTGTAGGGGGATTGCCCTGCCCGGGCCGATGATCGATGCGGCCATAACGGGAGGGCAAGCCCACCCCCTACGTCGCCTGCCCACAGAGGTGTACAATGGGCTGGCAGCTTAAGCAGGAAGGTTTCGGCAGATCGAATGGCGTGCTCGAACCTGCTCACTGATCATCCTGTGGTGGAAGTGCTGGACGAGCGCGGCCTAATCCTGAAGAAGGAGGTGCTCGACCGAATCAAGGCGCGGCAAGCCAGCGTTCAAATCGTAATCCTTAACCCACACACTTTTGAGATACAACGGCTTGGCGTTGGTTCTTCCCGCCCTGGCAACGATACCATCTGAGGTTATCAACAAGTTCGATTCCGGCCTCCGAAGGAGGAGCCATGGTCCTCAATCGACTGACAAAGTTTTTCACCGGAGCCTCACCACACCTGAGTCGCGTACTCGCGATGAAGGTTTTCAAGCGGGATCAATTCACATGTCAATACTGCGGTCTTGACGGGCGGAACAATCTCGGAAATTGGATGATCCTGACCATCGACCACGTCCATCCGCACGCCAAAGGGGGCGCGCAGACGATGGAAAACCTGGTCACCGCCTGTCAGCCCTGCAATCTCATCAAGGGTAAGCGGGTTTTCAAATCTTTGCAGGAAGCAAAAGAGTACGTCCTCGCCAGGCGCGAGGAATGGCAGCAAAAATTCGAAGAGCAAATTAAAGCAGCGTAACGGGGCGGAACCAGAGCAATCGGCTGCTTTGCGGGCGCGGAAGACAGTTCATGCCCGAGCGCAGGAAATCTGTGATTTCGATGAGGGCGCGTGTTGGTAATGACAACGGCCCCTGAGCGGGTGTGTGCTGAGCAGGTTGTCAATTCAAAAACCGTCACTTATCTCCGACCCATGCTGGGCGCAGATCAATCAAGAAGCAAGCACGGCGGGGGTTTTTTACTGAACACCGATGACCGATAAGTGACAACTGACCTCGAAGCATCAGTTCTAAGTTTAGAGCCACTCCCTGCCCCGCGCGTGCCACTACCAGCCACGGCACGAGGACACTCAACCCAAACAGCATTTCACCACCGAGGCCACAGAGGTCACGGAGGACACACAGAGGAAACATTACAGGTTGACGGCATTAGGAATCGTAATCTCCGGTTTCGCAAGTGTCTGCATTTTTCTCTGTGGTCTCTGTGCGCTCTGTGGTGCAGGTCTGCTCAAAGGCCACGGATTAGCACGGGTTCGCACGGATCAAACCAAAGGCCTTATCTGTGTTAATCCATGCGCATCCGCGGCTATGATTGTCGTGGCTTTGCTGGGAATCGCGGTGTGATACACTCCCCCTATATTGGCTATCGGCAGTTGGGGCGAGAAATTGAAAATGTATCCGGACACGGAAGACCGCACACCTCAAACGGCGGGCCAGGTGGGATATTTCGCGGGGCTCCGAAAAGACTCAATTTTTGAATGTCGCAGACCACCCATCTAAAATCGAGGGCAACATGACGAGGCGCGGAATGTTCGGGCTCATGGGGAACTCGGCGATTACCGGCGCGCTCGCCAGCCTGCCGGCTGGGAACGCTTCGGGGAAACCACTGCATCAGGCACCGTCACCTCCGGCGCCAGTCCAACTGCCGGGAACCGAACCGTTGACGAGGGAGGGCGATCTCGCCGCCCAGATGGTGGAAGGCATCCATCGCTACCTGGCCAGGCAAACAGCCGCCTCGGTGCAAAAGCGCGAGGCGCACTGGAATCGCGATTACTCCTCACGAACGGCCTACGAAGCGTCCGTCGCCCCACAGCGGGAACGATTTCGCCAGATTATCGGGCTAATTGACCCACGCGTCCCCTTTCTCGCGCCGGAACTTGAGATCACGGTGGGTGGACCGTCCCTGGTAGCTGCGGGCGACGGGTACAAGGTTTTGAGCGTGCGCTGGCCGGTGCTGGAAGGCGTTGACGCGGAAGGACTTCTGCTTGAACCGGCCGGCACGCCCCTGGCCCGGGTGGTGGCTCTGCCCGACGCCGATTGGTCGCCGGAAATGCTCGCGGGGCTCGCGCCGGGGGTTCCCGCTGAAGCCCAGTTCGCTCGACGGCTCGCTGAACAGGGCTGCCTGGTTCTGATTCCCACCCTTATCAATCGCGCCTGCACGTGGTCCGGCAATGAGAAAATCGGCAAACTCACCAACGAAACGCATCGAGAGTATATCTACCGCATGACGTTCGAGATTGGCAGGCACATCATTGGATATGAAGTGCAAAAGGTGCTCGCCGCAGTGGACTGGTTCTCGCAATGCCAGCCGGCGCGGCTGATCGGCGTGATGGGATACGGCGAAGGAGGCCTCCTGGCACTCTACAGCGCCGCCGCCGATACCCGCATTGGCGCCGCCTGCGTCAGTGGATATTTCCAGACAAGAGAAGGCTTGTGGCAGGAACCCGTGTATCGAAACGTGTGGTGCCTGCTGGAGGCCTATGGCGACGCGGAACTGGCAGGACTTATTGTCCCTCGCACCCTCACCATCGAGGCTGCGCGGGGGCCGGAAGTCCCTGCCCAACCTCCCGCTACCGACGGCCGATTGGATTCCGCTGCCCCTGGCCGCATCGTAAGCCCACTGCTTTCCGACGTGCAAGCCGAAGCAAAACGCGGTATGCCTTTCTTTGAAAAGCTGGGAGCGGCCGAACACTTGCGTTGCATTGCGAGCGGCGATGGGCAGGGACAGCCAGGTTCGGCGGAAGCGCTGGAGACGTTTCTGAAAGGTCTCGGCGCACGCGGCGGTATGAAACCAAGCGGACGAGAGCCGCGAGATATGCGGGTGGGGTTCGACCCCGTCGCGCGTCTGCACCGGCAGTTCAATCAACTGGTCAACTTCACGCAGCGAGTGGTGATGCAATGCGAATCGGTACGCGAGAAGTTTTGGGCAAAGGCCGATAGCTCATCAATTGAGAACTGGCAGCAATCTACGGAATACTACCGGCGCTATCTTTGGGAAGAATGCTTTGGCAAACTGCCGGCGCCTTCCGAGCCGCTGGTAACGCAGACCCGAAAGATCTATGACGAAATAACTTGGGCAGGCTACGAAGTGCTGATCCCCTTCTGGCCCGAAGTCTTCGCATACGGCATTCTGCTGCTTCCGAAAAGTATGAAAGAGGGTGAACGCCGCCCCGTTGTCGTGTGCCAACACGGGTCGGAGGGCCGTCCGCAGCACCTCATCCAACCCGACAACGTCCCCGCCTTGGGCTATTACCGCCGCTATGCTGCCGATCTCGCCGACCACGGATTCATCGTGTACTGCCCCCAGAATCCCTACATCGGGCATCAGACTTTTCAGATACTTCAAAGGCTGGCCAATCCGTTAAAGCTCTCGCTGTTCTCTTTCATACTCAGTCAACACGAACGGACGCTTGATTGGCTCACGACGCTGCCTTATGTCGATGCCAGCCGCATCGGATTCTACGGCCTCTCCTATGGAGGCAAGACCGCCGCGCGCGTTCCACCGATACTCGAGAGGTATGCTCTCTCGATCTGTTCCGCCGATTTCAACGAAGGTGTGTGGGAGATCTGCCGGGACGATGTTCCTTGGACTTTCTTGTTCGATGAAGAATACTCGATCCTGACGTACAACCTTGGGAACACGTTCAACTACAGTGAAATGGCCAATTTGATGACGCCGCGCCCGTACATGGTTGAACGTGGGCATGACGACGGCCCCGGGCTGGATCCCTGGGTGGCTTACGAGTACGCGAAGGTTCAGCGCCACTACGACAAGATGGGGTTATCGGAACGGACACGCATCGAATACTTCAACGGAGGACACACTCTCCACGGAGTTGGGACGTTCGAGTTTCTCCACCATTTCCTTGATTGGGGGGAGCCGCGATAAGGCACAAGTGCGGCTACGCCCAATCGCGGTCCCGGTGAATTCCCTTCTCCAGCATTTCCTGAACCAGCGCGACGTCGTCACGAATCTGCCAGTCAAACATACCCACGGCAAGAAAATCACCACCGTGCTCGAACGCCAGGCGGAAACCTTCCGCGGGTTTCACTCGGCCCGCTCCCAGAACCTTGAAGGCGATCCACGGCTTCTTGATCGAGCGCATGAAGATGCCGACCTCCGCTGCCTCACTGCAGTAGTAGTTCACCCGGTTGATCGTAACCATGTAGAAGTCCGGATCAATTCTGGCCTGAACGCAGGCGCGTGCAGTATCGAGCATGTGAGCTCCAATACCTGCCATGATTCCAACCTTCTTGAAGCCCTCCACAATCTCGCCGATCTCGTCGACCTTCCCCGCTTTCACGAGCCCATCCGCAACACCGCCATGAAGATAAACGGCAATGGCGCCATTGTCGCGGGCGCGCTTGGAGTTTTCCACGGGCGAGCCTTGCTCAGGCGCGGAGGTGGCAATCCACTGTAGCTTCCCGCCGCGCTCCTTCTTGTGCAGATTGTAATGGCTGATGATACGGTCATCTGCCCGCATCAGGAGCGTGTTGATTCCATTCTGCTCCGCCACCGTCAAGGTTTCCAGGATCTTGGATGTGTTGAAATACTGCTTCATGAAGTCGGCCTGATATACGAGTTCGCCAGCATGGGCGATGCCTGAAACCGGATCCCCACCGATAATGAGCCGGGAAACCTCGTATTTGCCGAACTTTCCACGCTGGAGACCCTTCACGGGCTCCTTCACCTGGGCTTCCTGCGCGGGGGCCATCATGTGTGCCATCAACGCTTTATGTTCATAGCTAATTCCCCCCACCAGAGCGGCAGAGGCTCCCAGTGAATTCTTCAGCAGGTCGCGGCGGCCGAATTTTCTCATATTTAAATCCCTTCAAATCAATGCGTTATAGATTAGGTGGATAATACCCAACCCAACTCACATACGTGCTATGGGCAGGCAATTCGATGGCCGTTATGAACGGCTTTTCTGTGTGTGATGCGGCCGAGGGGGGAGAACCGGGGGCCGCCGTTCCAGTAGCCCCCGAAAGCCTCTCAGTACATTGGGCAATTCCGATTAGACCTTGGGCGTCGCGTAGGGATGCCGATGTTCCCTGGCCAAGTAAGCGTTTGCTTCCTTGTCATGCCCAAAGGTTTCTGTCTTGGGATCGAAGCTCACATCACGACGGAGACGCGTGCAGACGTTCCCCAGGTGGCAAATCGTGGTAGACAGCCGGCCGAGTTCAACATCGGCATTGGGTGTCTGGCGGCTTCGCACGCAGTCCAGGAAGTTCTTTTCGTGCAAGCCGCTTTCGTTTTCAACCTTTGCCGGTTCATTAACCTCGGCACTACCATCTTCGAAGTAGACGGTCCAACCTGACTCGGCAACTACCAGGGTAGCTTCGGAACCGACAAACACGATGCCATCGCGGAACCCATAAACCGGATGCCGCTTCGCAAAGCTGCGCAACTCCCACGTCAACATGAAGTCGCCGAAGTCGTAAGTGAGAACCTGAGTGTCGGGAACCTCTTTGGCGTCCTTCAGCCAGTAAATCCCCGAATTGCCGGAAACGCGGGTTGGCAGAGAATTCTCAATGCCGCCGCGCATCGTCTGAATTCCCCACATCGCCACGTCAAGCATGTGTACGCCTTGGTTGCCCAGCTCACTGTTCCCGTAATCCCAAAAAAAGCGCCAGTTGTAGTGGAAGCGATTCACGTTGAAAGGCCGTTTGGGCGCCGGCCCCAGCCACACATCGTAGTCCACGGTTGCCGGAGGATCGCTGTCCGGAGGGTTCCCTATCGTCGGGCGCAGTTGGCATTCCCAGGTGTTGATTTCGCAAATTTTCCCCAGCTTCCCGGTCTTCAGGTATTCAATGGCGCCTTGGTAGTACGGAGCGCTTCTTCTCTGCGTGCCCACCTGGGCAATGCGCTTGTATTTGCGCACGGCATCGCGAACCAGTTGCCCATCGTGAATAGTCTGCGTCAGCGGCTTTTCGATGTAGATATCCTTCCCCGCCTGGCATGCCAGGATTCCAATTCGCGCGTGCCAATGGTCGGGCGTGGCGATGATGACGCCGTCGATGTCTTTGTCATCCAACAAGCGCTGAAAATCCTTGGTGGTGCCGGGCGCCTTGCCCTGGGCCTTTTCAAATTCCGGATTGACCTTATCAAGAATTTCCTGGTCAATGTCACAGAAGGTCTTGATCTCGGCGCCCATGGCAATAGACCGCAGCGCGTCACCTTTACCCTGATTGCGGCCGCCAATAAGGCCCAGCACAACCTTGTCATTGGCTCCCATGGCGCGTGGATTCCAATTCACAAAGGACCCCGCCGCCAACGCGGAAGCCGCTCCTATCTTCTTCACAAACGTTCTACGGGATTCGTCTGCCATGAATTTTCTCCTTATGTCTTCGAATTAATCGCCCTCGTGCCCCTACACAATTTCCTCACGCTCGGCGTCCCAATGCACTTTCCTGCCCTCATGATAGGAGCGTATTGCCATCTGGCAGGCAATCGCGGAGCGGTAACCCAACTCGAAGGGGCAGTTCGGCTCTTTCCTGCTGCGCATGCAGTCAAAGAAATTCTGGAAGTGTTCAATCGTCCCGTCGGATTTGGGATTGGCGTTGAGAATTTTGGATTCCGGGGCTTTCCCCGCCGAGCCCCGAGGGCGGTCCTCCGGGATATATTCCGCCCTGTACCGCTGGCGGAATATCGTGCCTTTATTGCCAAGCAGATAATCATCCTCCGCGGTGTAGTGGCGATTCCCGAAACCGCAATTCCATGTGAACAGTAAGTTCTCATGCTGATCCATGGAAACATCCATGGTGTCCGGCACCTGCATGTCGGGTGAAAGATAATTGCCGCCGTTCATCATGACGCCGCGCGGAATATTGAGGCCGAGCGCCTTATACCAGAAACCCACCTGGTGGACCATGTTCTCGAAAACGTTGCTCCCGTCGTAGTCCCAGAAAAAGCGCCAATTGATATACCGATTGGGGTCCCATTCATGCTGCACAGCTTCGCCTTGGAATTCCTTCCAATCCACGTGCTCAAGGTCGCAATCCGACGGGATGGGTTGCTTCCAACCGCCGTAAGGCGCGTTGCGATACATGTGCGTGTGGAGCGCCGTAATATCTCCCATGTTCTCCGGCGTATTAAGCGACTTCACCAGATCAAGGACCTCGGAGGTCACCGATTGGATTCCCACCTGGACAACGCGGCCGGACCCCTCGAATGCCCTCCGCATGCGCCGGGCATGGTCAGGATTGAAGGCCATGGTCTTTTCCTGATAAACGTCCTTGCCCGCTTGAACGGCCGGAACGAAGTTCAGGGCATGCTGGTGCTGTGGAGTGACAACCACCACGGCGTCAATGGTCTTGTCATCCAGCATGCGGCGAAAGTCCCGATACGGTTTAGCGCTGGGAACAATGCTCCGGATTTCATCAAGGCGGCGTGTATAGACGTCTGCCACGGCCACGCACTCGACGTTCGGGCTCTTCAAGGCTGCGTGCAGGTTTTCCTGGGCCCGGTCCCCACAACCGATTATTCCAAATCGAATACGATCATTAGCGCCAAAGATTCTCGCCGGATCGGTGATAAATGAGATTCCACTGTAAGCCGCAAGGCCTGCCCCCGTGATCGCACCGTCTCTGAGAAATTTCCGGCGGGTTACTTCCTGGTGTTTCGACATGATTCTCTCCTTATAACTCCAGCCGCTTGTTAGAAAGATTACGGCGGACCAGTATTGTAGGTCCGCAGGTTTTCCTTGAGCATATGAGACGAGCTGAAACTCTCGACCCCCTCACCCCCGGCCCCTCTCCCCCAAGGGGGCGAGGGGAGAGGTGATTTGAATTTACTGCCCTCGCCCCCTTGGGGGAGAGGGTGGCCCGCAACCGGTGTTCTCACCAGCCGGTGC
>JARLGN010000119.1 GCA_031292775.1 Acidobacteriota bacterium
ATCTTCCACACTTTTTTGAGCGCGGATAGCGGCCATCCGGAACTCAACCTGGGCGTTACAGGATTCATCTACACCATGGACGTGAACGGCGACGGCTTGCCGGACCTCGTCACCACGCTCGGCCACGACTACGGAATTTTCTGGTACGAACAGAAGAAGGACGAACAGGGCAACCGTACCTGGGTAAAGCACGTTATTGACGAAGCCTGGTCGCAAGCCCATGCTTTGACGATTGCTGACCTTAAAGGCGACGGCAAACCGGTTCTGGTAACGGGCAAGCGCTACTACGCCCACGAAACCGATAATGGCGCCCACGAACCTCTCGGTGTGTATTGGTATGAAAGGGTCCAGACGGCACGTGGGATGCAATGGCGGCGGCACGTCATCGACTACAGCACGCGGACCGGCGGCGGAATGCAGGTCTGCGTTGTCGACATCGACCATGACGGCGACCTTGACATCGTTGTGGGCGGAAAAGGCGGGCTCTTTTTCTTTGAGAATATGACCAAAGGCCGCAAAGTGCCGCTTACCGATGTGATCGCGGCACCGGGGCGGTGAAACGGAGCTCGTTGGAGCCGCAGGAAGAATGTAGCGCGGACCCCCGTATTTGGGGTCCGCGGTTCTTCCTTTGCAAGAACCGGGAATCTCTATGACGGATGCCTGTCCTCGCGTCCTGAGCAAGATCCTAGTGAAGAACCGCAGACCTCTAAGGCGAAGGTCTGCGCTACACTTGCTTTGCGTGAGATCGCAGGTGGCGCTACGAATGCTTGTGGTGACGCCCACTCCAGGGAGGTAAACCATGTCAGACTCTCATTCTGATAGCAGATTACCCCGGCGCGACTTTCTGCGCGGAGCTTCGGCAGCGGCGCTCGGGAGCGGCGGTCTCGCCGTCGCTGGCGGTGGAAGCCTTGCTTCGGGCGCACCCAGTGAAGGCGGCATGGCGCGCGCTGCGGAAGCCAACTCCTCCACCGGCTTGGCGCCCGACACTCCCTATCCCAAGCTGGCGATCATTACACCGTATTCGCGCCAGAAGCTCGCCTTTGCCACGGCGGCCGGGTACGAAGGCGTAGTCATTCCGCTCGATAAATTCTTCGATCCCGACAAGCTCACCGATTCCCAGATCGACGAAATCCTGTCCACCTCGCGTGAAACCGGGGCGCGCATCATCAGCATTGAATGTATGTGGGGAGGGCTCAATCACATTGACCCCGACGCGGCAGCGCGAGCCGAGGCCCAGGCGCGATTTATCCGCTGTCTCGAATTCGCCCATCGCCTGGGTTGCAAGTTCTGCGGAACGTTTTCCGGAGGCATCCCCGGCGCGGACATTGATCGCCAGGTAAAAGAACTCGCCGCGGTGGTCAATGAGAAGTATGTCCCGGTGCTCGACAAGCTGGATGTCAGCATGGGTTGGGAAAATTACCCCACGGGAGTGAACTTCGCCACGGTTCCCGACGCATGGGAAAAGGTCTTCGACCTGGTCCCCAGTCCCCGCCTGGGTCTGGAGTTCGACCCTTCCCATCTGGTCCGCCAGTTTATCGATCCCTATGAAGCGGCCTGGCGGGTCCGCGACCGCATTCGCGCCGGGCACCTCAAAGACACCGAGATCACCCAGGCCGTGCTGCAACGAGTGGGAATCCACGGTCAGGGCTGGTGGCGGTACCGCATACCGGGGCAGGGGCTGATCGACTGGCCGAAATTCATCACGGTATTGTTGCAGGCTAAATTCTCGGGTGGAGTGGCAGTGGAACACGAGGATCCCTTCTGGGATACGCCGCACACTGCCAGTGAGCCGGACTTTCCGCAAACGCGGAAAGACGGCTTTATCCTGGCCCACCGCTTCCTGAGGCAGTTCCTGCCGGGACGCGTAAGTTGACACTACGTGACGCACACATCAAAGGTAATGTATGCGCCACCCACAGTTCAGAATCGTTAGGTCGATATATGGATAATCCTATTGGCTCCTGCGACCATTGCGGTGGTGTGTTCCGATATCGCCTCCTTCACAACGGGTTCGGCGACTCCGCATATGCATATTGCGATAAATGTTCCTTCACGGTGTTATTGAGCAGTTGGGCCAAGGCGTCGCAGCGAATAAGCTTCCGAGTCCATCAGAGGATCACACCTGACATTGAGCCACTGCTCAAACCGTGCCCCTGCGGTGGCAGATTCCGCGCTTCTGCTGATCCTAAGTGCCCTTACTGTGCTAAGCCTCTCTCCGCCACGAAGGCTACCGGCTTCATCGAGCAAAACGCGCCCGGCACGGCGAAAGGTTGGCAATGGCAGCAGTCATGGTCAGGTGTCTACTCCATCGCATTGAACGAGAATATCGTTGAAGACTGGTGGGATGAGGAGGCTGTTAACCGCCTCTTCCCGAAAATTAGCTAACATGCTTGTATTTACGCATCCTTGCCAAAAGGACACGAACCATCTGTGAATTTTGGACATGCGACTTACGCCCTCTGACTTGCTCTTGCCGCTCCGCTGAGTTGTGTCCTCATAATCCCATCCGCTTCCCCGCGCTGCTGCTATAATTGGTTCTTAACCACCCTTTTGGCGAAACGCTTTTAGAGTGCCGGGCAGAAGCATTTGCCCGTGGCAAAACTTTATGTCAGGAATTATCGGATACATCGGAAACAAGCGTGTGGTACCCGTGCTGCTGGAGGGCCTGCAGCGCCTGCAATATCGCGGGTACGACTCCGCCGGCCTGGCAGTAATGCGCGATGGAGCGTTGGACGTTCGCCGGTCCACTGGCAAGCTGCGAAATCTGGAAGAGAAGGTTCGTCTCGATCCCATAGACGGCGCGTACGGCATCGGGCACACGCGCTGGGCCACGCATGGCGCGCCCACAGAAGAGAACGCCCACCCGCATAGCGATTGCCACCATACCGTGGCGGTCGTACACAACGGAATCATTGAGAATTATCTGGAACTGAAGAAGCAGCTCGAGGCCGAGGGCCACAAGTTCACCACCGAAACAGACACGGAAGTCATCGCCCACCTGGTGGAAAAACACCTGAATGGAAATGACCCCAGCCGGCCGCCATCCAGTCTGGAAGACGCTGTGCGTGCGGCCGTGCGTCAACTGGTGGGAGTGTTCGCGCTCGCCATTATTTCCACCCGGGATCTGAATAAGATCGTTGCCGTGCGGCTGGGCCCGCCTGCGGTGATTGGCCTGGGCAAGGACGAGTACTTTGTGGCCAGCGACGTACCGGCCATCCTTTACCACACCCGCGACCTGTTTTTCCTTTCCGATGGCGACGTGGCGGTGATTACCCCCAACGGCGTGACCCTGTCGGATTTCGATGGTAATCCCGTAACGCGGCGCTTGCAGCACATCACCTGGGATCCCATTCTGGCAGAAAAGGGCGGCTTCAAGCACTTCACGCTGAAGGAAATCTACGAGCAGCCGCGCGCGGTCCGCGACACCGCTCTGGGAAGGTTCTCTCCCGGGTCTGGCGAGGTTTTCCTGGATGAAATGGACATCACCACAGAGGATTTCCGTTCGTTCAAGGAAATCCGGATCGTCGGCGCGGGAACTTCCCGCCACGCGGGCCTGGCGGGAAAAGTGATGATTGAGCGCCTGGCGCGGGTGCCGGTGGAAGTGCATTACGCCTCGGAATTCCGCTACCGCGATCCGCTGGTGGATGCCGAAACCCTTACTCTGCTGGTCACCCAATCCGGCGAAACGGCTGACACCATTGCCGGGCAACGGGAGGCCAAGGCGAAGTTTTCCAAGACGCTGGCCATCTGCAACGTGCTGAGCAGCATGGTGTCGCGGGAGGCGAATGGCACCATTCACACGCACGCCGGACCGGAAATTGGCGTGGGCTCGACCAAGACATTCACAGCACAGTTGACGGCGCTTTACCTGTTCGCAGTTTACCTGGCACAAACGCGCGACCGCCTTCCCGAGGCCGATGCCAAAAAGCTTCTGGCAGCCTTGACCGCCTTGCCCAAACAGCTTGAAAGCGTTTTGCAAAAGGACGATGAGTTTGAGGATTTCGCGCGGCACTTCTACCGCTCGTCGGATTTCCTTTTCCTCGGCCGCGGCGTGCACTTCCCTATAGCCCTGGAAGGCGCCTTGAAGATGAAGAAGTTTTCCTACATTCATGCGGAGGCCTGCCCAGCCGGCGAAATGAAGCACGGGCCCATCGCCCTGATCGCCGACGGCATGCCGGTGGTCGTCATCGCCACCTGCGATTGGGACGCCGAGGATTCGCGCGCCCGCTATGAGCGCACCATTGCGAACATCAAGGAAGCCAAGGCGCGTGGAGCCACCATCCTGGCACTGGTGACGGAAGGAGACCGTGAAGTGAGCGAGATGGCCGACCATCTCATCGTCCTGCCTCATACGAACGAGTTGCTCTCTTCCATCCTGGAAGTGGTACCCCTGCAATTGCTGGCATACCACATCGGAGTCCTGCGCGGCTGCGACGTGGACCAACCCCGCAACCTGGCCAAGTCGGTGACCGTGGAATAGCCGTCCCCAACCCGCCGCCCTGAACATCAGGCTGTTCATTTCATATTGTTGTTGATATATAATATTATGGATACTAAAGTGGATATCATTGAATCGATATACGACCCGGAAGTATTTCGCCAGGCAGGCCATCGCCTGGTCGATCAGTTGACGGATTACGTGCTCGCCGCCCGGCAGGGCAGCATGCCTGTGCTGCCGGAACCCAATCCTCTGGCGCTGCCGGAAAGTTATCAGCAGCCGTTGCCGCTTGAACCGGCTGCGGATGTCACCGTGGCACTCCACCAGCGGCTCCAGGAGCTTATTGAACAGGGAATTCACTTGCAGCATCCCGGCTATATTGGCCACCAGGTCGGCGCCCCGGTGCCCGCGGCCAGTCTGGCGGAGCTTGTGGCCGGCGTGTTCAATCAAAGTATGGCCGTATACGAAATGAGCCCTTCGGCCACCCACATCGAGCGGCAGACTGCGCGCTGGCTGTGCAAACTGGTGGGTTGGAACAAAGACGCTGACGGAGTCTTCACTTCCGGCGGGTCTTTGGGCAATCTTACCGCCTTGCTGGTGGCCCGCAATCATGCCTCCGGTGGTGTGGCGTGGGAAAAGGGCGTACGCGGCGGGCCTCCGCTGGCCATATTGGCGTCTGAACAGGCCCACTACTCGGTGGCGCGGTCGGCCAGCATTCTGGGCTTGGGCCAGGAAAACGTATTGCGCGTTCCCGTTGACCGGAATTTCCGTATGGACACGGCCACCATGGCGGAGTGCTACCACGCCGCGGTGGCGCAAGGGAAAAAAGTTGCGGCCGTAGTGGCCAGCGCCGGGACAACCGCCACCGGCAGCTTCGACCCGTTGCGTGAAATCGGGAGGTTCTGCCGGGCCCAGGGTGTGTGGTTTCATGTTGATGGCGCCCACGGCGCCTCCGTGTTGCTCAGCCCCCAATACCGGTCGCTGGCGGACGGCATTGAACTCGCCGACTCCGTGATTTGGGACGCGCACAAGCTGCTCTTCATGCCCAACGTTGTTACCGCCTTGCTGTTCCGTCAAGGGTCGCATGGATTCGAAGCCTTCAGCCAGGAGGCCAGCTACCTCTTTGGCCGGCATCCATTCCCGGAGTATGACCTCGGCCTCCGCACCGTCGAATGCACGCGGCCGATGCAGGCTTGGAAGCTGTGGCTGTGCTTTCAACTCTACGGCGCGCGGGGGCTCGGCGAACTGGTCACGCAGAAACTTGACCTCGCGCGCGCCTTCGCGGCTAAAATCAAGGCGCAAGCCGACTTCGAACTGCTCACCGACCCGATGTGCAACATCCTCTGCTTCCGCCATCTCCCCGGCGGCGCCGGCGCGAGCACCTTGAGCCTCCAACAACTCAATGAACATCAGGCGAAAATTCGCAAACGCGTTCTCGCCTCCGGTAAATTCTTCCTGGTGCAGACCTTGATCGGCCAGAGGCTCTACCTGCGGTGTGCCCTCATGAATGCGCAAACAACGGAGCAGGACCTGGCCAACCTGCTCGAGCTCATCCGCAAGTGCGGGGCGGATTAATCTGCGTCCCCTTCGACGGTTCGAAACTGCTAGAATGCAAGCCGTGGGGGGCTGTCGTCTTGAGGCTTGTCTACTCCGACCAATATGACCTCAACCTGGGAAACCACGTTTTCCCTTCCATCAAGTATCGCCTGATCAAGGAACAAGTGCTGCGCGAACAGATCGCGGACTCGCAGGATTTTGTCACCCCGCCGCCGGCTTCCGAGGACGATATTGCGCTGGTCCACAGCCGCGAATACATTCGCAAGCTGCAAGCAGGGAAGCTTTCCTATCCGGAAATATTGCGCCTGGAAATTCCCTACTCGCCGGAGCTTGTGCGCGCCGTGTGGCTTTGCGCCGGCGGATCAATCCTAGCCGGGCGCCTGGCACTCCAGGATGCCATCGCGGTCAACATTGGCGGAGGCTTCCACCACGCCTACCCTGATCACGGCGAAGGCTTCTGCGTTCTCAACGATTTTTCGATCGGCATACGGCGCCTGCAAAAAGATAAAGTAATCACTCGCGCGATGACCGTGGATTGCGACGTGCACCACGGCAACGG
>JARLGN010000120.1 GCA_031292775.1 Acidobacteriota bacterium
ACGGGTAGCAGCGGCGAATACCAATAGGGATGCAGTTTGGTGGGCACAATCAAGAACAAACTGCCCAGCGAGGACTGGTGCATCGTGGAGAGCAGAATGCCAAAGAACACCAGGGGAAGCATTACGGTCTTAAGAGCCTTCTTGGGAGTTTCCCAGCCCAGGCGTTCCAAAATCACCGGTGCGAATTCCAGGGCCGCCACCGTCACATAAAGCATCACGCACCAGGACACCTCAAAAAGCACGGAGTGAATGTTCCAGAAAATCAATGTGTACCAAATGCGAATCGGTCGGCCCACTTCAAACAGCATCGTGGACCCCACCCGCGCATAACCCAGGAAAGCAATCAGAATGGCGGGGCGAATGATCGGCCGGAAACGTTCCAGGTGGAATACGTACACCACGGCCGCGAGGGTAAAGCCTCCTGCCGCGGTACCGACCCCGCAGAGCACGTCAAAGCCAATCCACAACCCCCACGGAAACCGGTTGGAAAGGTTGGTGGAGCCCCCCAAGCCGTGAAAGAATCGCGCATAGGTGGAATAGGCGCCCAGGGCGAGAATTATAACCAGCACGACGCGCCAGAAGGTGGGTTTAAGAAATTTGGAAAAATTCATTGGTTTACTCCATTGATCCATCGGGCCATCGGGTCATCGGGTCATCGGGTCATTGAAACATTGAGTGGTGGCCTCGCCAGCATTTCAATGGCCCGATGACCTGATGAATCAATGACCCGACTCTTTCTTCTTCTCCGCCTTTGCCACCTCTTCGCGGCGGTTCGTTAGCCAGTAAATGCCTCCCAAAAGGACTCCCGTGGCGGTTACCACGCGCGGCAGTTTGGAAAGGACGCGATACGTGTAATTGGGAAGGGCGTCGTGGGGCAGGTCCACCGGCAATCCCAATGCCTCAAAGGGCACGGCGGACAGATAAAGCACGGATGTTCCACCCACCTCATCCTTGCCGTAGATATGCGGGATGTACTTTTGAGGCTCCTTCTGGATGCGGCTTTCTGCCTCTTTCAGCAGGTCGTCTCGTTCGCCGAAGATACCTGCCTGCACCGGACAAACTTCCGTGCAGGCGGGTTGCAACCCTCGGGCCTGACGCGGGGCGCACATGGTGCATTTCTTGACCCGGGGTGCCCAGATTTTCTCCCACTCATACCGGGGAATGCCAAAGGGGCAGGCCATCATGCAATAACGGCAGCCAATGCACCGCTCTTCCTTGTAAATGACCGGTCCGGCAGCCGTCTTCTGAAAGGCCCCCACCGGGCACACTGAAGCACAGGTGGGATCCTCACAATGCATGCAGAAGCGACGGATGAAGACTGAGCCATGTGACTCCACGACATTAAACGTCTTGTCCGAAAGAGTCAGATTGATCAAATTGTCGCTGGGGGCGGGAGGAAGGCCATTGGTTTCTTTACAGGCAGTTACGCACGCTCCGCACCCGATGCAGCGAGTTGTGTCGACCAGGATGGATTTGCTCATTTTTTAAACATCTCCCACAAGTTGCCGGTTGGACGTTCCGCCTATGACAAAAATCCCAACCGCAGAATATATAAGCACGCCATGTGCCGAGAAATTCAGCAGTACAGGCTTTTAAGGGTGCTTAAAGTCCGAAATACTTGTATTTGAGTTGCATCAAGGACTTACTGTGGTGAAATTGCGCAACGCCAGGTTTCTTTCAGGGGAAAACGGTGCTTGCGGCGAGGGCGGGGGCGTACGTATGAACGATACTGCAGAAGAGCAACTGAGTCATGATTTGGGCGTGCGGTTAGGTGGAAGGGGCAGCCCACTTTGCTGTGCTGCCCCTCAGATTTCGCCAACCTAACGCCATACACCTACTGGTGCTGCTTCCACTTGAGAAATTCTGCCTCAAAGGCACTCCAAGCTGCTTTGTCGAGTTCGCCCAGGCACCCTGATGAAGGAAATCCCCCATCCTGACTGGTTGCGCCCAAGGCGAATTCGGCGGAGATTTGCGTGGAGAGAAACTCGCGAAGACGGGTGAATTCGCTTTCGAGCCACATCATGGCCTTTTCACCAAAGCGCATGGTCGGCATTTCCGGAGCGATGGACGTGGGCGTGATACGGCAGATCCACCCGACGCCATAAGGATCCGAGTTCAGCAGGCCGGGTTGCTTTTGAAGAAGACCATTTACAGCCATCACTTTTCCGGTGATCGTGCATGGAAGCGTGATGCTGCGGCCGTCCTTCTCCAGACGGAAAAGTGGTTGTCCTGCGGATACCTCTTCACCCAACTGGGGAAGGACAATCCGAAGAACGGCACCGATGGCGTGCGCAATGAGAGAGTCGGCGCCAATTTCCAGCCCGCCGGCAGGATCGGGCCGAAACCACGTGTGGGCGTCAGAAAGGTGGACACCTTCAGGAATTTGCCATAACATCTCGGGCCCAAATGCCAAGGTATTTGCGATTGGGCGGGTCGCGCGAGCGGCTCGCCACACTTTCAACTTTTCCACACCCGCGTCAGTCAACACCAAGCCTATGAACATGAATGCCACTAAAATTGCGACCATTCTTTCCTCCGATACACTTCGAGCTTTGCCCGTGCGCGCCACCTTACGATCGTGGTCTTAGCCGAGCAGCATTTCCCCTACAAATTCTTCCCACTGGATTTCAGGGACAAGGCTGAGCACGTCCCCAATGGCATGACCACCGTCCTGCAGGCGAGCCTCGGAACCCGGACTGATGCGAGTGTGCAGCGCGCCGACTGATTCCTCCATCCAGCGTTGCGCCAATCGCCCATGCAGCAGGTTCTTCATGTTACCGTCCACTGCCGGGGCGTTCACTGCCACCAGCCAGCCCACGCCGTAGGGATCCTGATGAGCCAGAGAAGGATCGCGCAAAACTTCAGGATTGACCTCAACTACTTCCCCCTCGATCGGCGAGAGCATCTGGAAACGATGAGCACCGCGGCCAATCGTCCAGCCACGCTCACCCTGCCGCAGCCAACGGCCTCGCGCCGGCAAATCGATATGATCGATTTGGCCCACCACCCGCGCCGCGAAATCGTCCAGGCCGATTCGCACCAACTGGCGGGATTCTTTCATCGCCCATGCATGGCCTGGGTGGTAAGCAAGATGGGCGGGCGCCTTGAAACCTCCCACGACGTTCATGGGAAAAGCCGGCGCTTCTTGCCGAACTTCCGACGCCGCGGTTTTGACTTCCATACGGTGCGCTTGCCGCTTCTGAAGATAGAAGTCGTGCGCAACCAAAAGAATGAACATTAACACTGCAACTGCCAGCAATGGACCCATATGCCACCCCCACAGTGCTCGCCACCTTGCTGCGAAGCGAAGCACTCGAAGCACACCCTTGTTTAGGCAAGGCAATGGCCATTGGTGACAACGTATTAAATGCTATCAATCGCTCTAAATCGCTATGATGCAGTTAGTTGGGGAGAATCTTAAAAGTCCTGAGAGGTGGGACAAATTTGCTGAGTTTACTGCTCTTGATGTATTTCGCAATACCGTACTTTGACTACACTCCTTTGCAACAGTCTAAGCTATTGTGTTTTCTGTGAGATAGTGGGCTGTTGCAGTACGCAATCGCAGGTGTTTATAAATTCAGCGGGTCTGCAACGCGGCTTACTTGTCAATCCGTCTTAATTGCTGCCTGTGCTGGAGCACTTCAACAGGCAGTAAGCAGCAAGCAGAAGAGGGGGGAGCGCGTTTGGTGGGTCCCGAGCCTTGGGTAGGCAGTACGCAATAGATGGAGGGCAGTAGGCAGCAAGGGTGCTTGGCGTGTTCAGCATTCCGAATTCCGAATGCCGGACTCCGGACCCCGAATCTCGAATTCCAAGCCCCAAGCCCCGAGTTCCTAACCCCGGACCCCGAATCCCGAACCCCGAGTTATTGTGGCGTCTCGATATAGCCATCGACGCGGAGTCCGACGGGAAATTCGTGGCCCTCATCCAGTTGCACAAGGGTTTCGAGGATTTTCTTGTCGACGTGCTCGGTGGGCTCATCCGTTTCGACGTTTTTCTTGCCGAGTTGCTCACCGACCTGCACCACCTGTCCCCAGAATTTGCGGTCGCCGAAGGTCCGGGCGGTGACGTAGGCGCGCTCACCCACGCGCAATTGCGCCACGTCGGATTCGTCCACGTCCACCCGCACGCGCAAGACGTGGCAGTCGCCCAGGGTAAACACCGGGTCAGGATTGTTGGCGGAACTCACCACGATTTCTCCGCCGCGATGGTGGCGGCGCAGGATCACGCCGTCGAGGGGCGAGCGGATGAACGTCTTCTGGTATTTGGCTTGGCTCTGCTCCAGGTCGGCTTGGGCCAGTTGCACGGCAGCGCGCGCCATCTCGACGTCCTCGTGGCGTGCTTCCGCGTCGATCAGCTTGAAGTGCTGCAGCGATTCTTCGTAGCGCGCCTTCGCCATCTTGTACTGGTTCTCGAAGTTTTCCGTTTCTTCCCGGGAGACGACGCCCTTTTCATAAAGGTGTTGGCGGCGTGCCATCTCGGCGGCGGCGTTGTTCGCGTTGGTCTCGGTTTCGCGCACGGCGGCTTGCGCTTCGTCGCGTTCCTGCCGGCGGGCGCCGTTGATGATCTTGTCCAGGTTGGCTTTGCGGTCGGCCAGCGTAGCCTGTGCGGACAGGACTGCCGCGTGATAATCGTCATTCACGAGGACCGCCAGCACCTGCCCCTTCTTCACCGTGTCGCCTTCGTCTACAAGAACGGATTGAAGTTTTCCGGTGATTTCCGAACCAACCTTGATGCTCTCGGAAACCGGCTCCACGATGCCCGGACCGGCCACCCATCTACCCGTGGCAGGCAGGGCGAGCCTTGCCACCCGGGCCGGTTGTGCTTCGGTGGCCTTTCCGCCTCGGGACAACAGGACTCCGGCGAAAATTCCAAAAATGACGCTTGCAACAAGCAGGTAAGCGGTGTGGCGCTTCATAATATCCTCCTTAAGAGAGCAGTTGTCAGCCGTCAGTTATCAGTAGTCAGTAATAGCAGCCTGAGAACGCTGAGGGCCGGAAACTGATGACTGAAAACTGACGACTGATGACTGTCCCACCGTATCGTTTAGAATGCGTCCGTCTTCGATACGCACAACGCGGTCGCCGTATTCGAGTACACGGTTGTCATGGGTCACCACCACGACGGCGCGGCCGTTACGGTGTGCGAGGTCGCGCAGCATCTCCATCACCGCGCGGCCGCTGTGGGAGTCGAGCGCGGCGGTGGGTTCGTCCGCCAGGATCACCTGAGGTTCGGTGGCCAGCGCGCGGGCGATGGCGACGCGCTGCTTCTCCCCTCCGCTCAGGTCCGCCGGGAACGAGTGGTACTTGGTGCCCAACCCCACTTGTTCGAGAAAAGTACGGGCCCGGTGTTTGGCCGCCGTCCCTCTCTGGCCTTTCAAATCAAGTCCCAACTCCACGTTTTCCCCTGCCGTCAGTGTGGGGAACAGGTTGAAGCCCTGGAAGATGAAGCCGATATTTTGCAGGCGGACGCGCGGCATCTGCTTTTCGTTGAGCTGGGTGACTTCTTCTCCCATGATTTTCACGCTGCCCGAGGTCGGCCGCAGGATGCAGCCCAGAATTGAAATCAGCGTGGTTTTGCCGCTGCCCGAAGGACCCATCAGCAGC
>JARLGN010000018.1 GCA_031292775.1 Acidobacteriota bacterium
GAAAACGCTGTGTTCCCCCCCGGTACCACCGCGGGCGGCGCACGCACGGGGGCGGCGGGGGTGGGGGGATATGCGTGCTTGCAACCCGGCCGGCGGCGGCGCGGCCCGCCCCCCCAAGGCGGTGGGTGAGGGGGCTTTCACAGTCCTGTCGGACTTTGACGGAACCCCGCGCAGATCGGGCGTTCTCCGAGCGGGATTACTCCGCGGCTCTTCCCCTTGGGACGCCTATAAAACGTCCTTAAGGGCTTGCTATCGGGACTTGAGACGGTGAAATTTCGACATTGACCTGCCGCCTGCCGTACTCTACTGTGGCACTAGTGAAAACCTGATGGGAGAGAGCCGAGTGAAGTTTCAGATCGAATTGGACCGCGAAGAGGATGGCCGCTGGATCGCTGAAATCACCTCGCTTCCGGGAGTCCTCGCCTATGGCAAGAGCAAGCAGGAAGCGGTGGCCAAGGTCAAGGCGCTTGCCCTGAGCGTGCTTGCCGACGAAATTGAGAAAGAGACGAAAGATAGACCCCTCGATATCTCCATCGCCTGCTGCCCGTGAGTCACTGGCCGAGTACAAAAGCTCGCAACGTTTTCAGTGCCCTCCTCCGAAACGGTTAGTCCGTCAAGGCGCAAAAGGGTTCTTCCCACATTCAACTGAGTCACCCGACCAGGGGTGAATTCACCTGGGCGTTCCACGACTCGGAGGAAATTGGGCACAGGATACTCGCCCGCATCGCCAAACACACCGGCCTGAAGCCGGAAAACCTCTAATTTCCATTTTGTCAATCCTCGCAGTGGCGGTTAAAACTGAGAACTGCGCTCTGCGCGAGCCAGCCTTGACGCGACTTGTGGCACGCACCTTCGAGGCCGCCGAAATAATGGGTCGCTATCCGTCCGCCGGCCACCCTGGCTGTGTCCCCGCGATCCGCGAACTCAGCGTCGCCGATACCCCATTCATCATTGCCTATCGCCCCATCCAGGATGAAATTCAAATCCTCGCCGTCGTCCATCTTGCGCGACGATGGCCGGTTAAATTTGGCGAAAAAGGGTAGGCACGCTGTCGCCACAGTTTAAAGTCCCCCAATCGAAAATCGACAATCATCAAACGACAATTCTCCGCCCCAGGCACTTGCCCGTATCCCCGACGCCAGCGTTGAAAGCTAACAGCTCACAGCCAAGAGCGAGCGGCGATTCCGAATCCCCAGCACCAACACCTAGCTCCCTGCCTTCGCCCAGGATTCCGCGGACGTTTGCACGGGAACAATTTCGAAATCAACCAAGTCATTCCAATGATTGGCCCACAATTGCAGGAGTTCCGGGCTCGCCGCTTCCATGATTTGAAAACAGCGAGTTCCGCTGGAATCCACCCAGCTTGCATGGTAGGTGACACCGCCTGGGAGCATCCGGCCTTTCTGTCGGAAGCATTCGCCGATCAGGGCGGTGCAACCCGTCTTGAACTTCTCAATGACCATGAAGAGCATGGTCCGCAGTTTATAACACATGACGGGCGGACGATACCCTGACGCTTGGGCAGGGGGAAGGTTGAATTAATGACGTGTACGCGGGGGTGGGTCGCGCGCCTGCCGCACAGCGGGCCGAATCGGCCACCTGCGGGCACCCACGAGGGGCCTAAGCGTTAACCTGAGACCGCGAGCGTACCAGCCGCGTAGCGGCGTAAGATCGTAGCCCACGGCGTGAGCCGTGGGTCAAGGGAACGCCCCCGCGACGAGCCCCAGCGGGGCGAAAGAAGTAGATCGCGGCGAGTGGGGCGAAACCCCAGGATTGTCGCGGCCTACGCCCTGGGTCCCTTTCTTTCGCCCCTCTGGGGCTGGCGGTCATCGTGCACGCCTGCCCCACGGCTCACGCCGTGGGCTACGGTCTTCCGGCCCTCCGGGCCTGTGAGGAGAGCGCATCTATTCAGGCGGAGGCCTTAGGTTAACGCTTATGCCCACGAGGGGTGCCCTACTTCCCCTCGCGGCCGCGCCGCGTTTAATTTCGGAGTGCGGAAGGTTGGTCCCGCTTTTGCCACCGCTGAATCGGCGGCAGTGCGTGTGTCGCCGCGCAGTGCTGTGGCAAGCGAAAGCGGCGGGGCCGCAACGACAGCGTAGCGCGGACCCGTTTTTTGGGTTCGCGGTTCTTCCTGCGCAGACCCCGCAAATCCTGACGACGAACGCCTTCCTTCGAACCGGGAGCTCGCGTCTAGGGAAGAGCCGCAGACCTCAAACGCGGAGGTCTGCGCTACAAGGCTTTTGCCTTTTGCCCTTTGCCTTTTGACTCGCATTTGCCCCGCCGCCGTATTGTAGGCTCTAGTTCTGGCATTATATACTTGACATGAGTATCACTGTGGTATATACTGGACGGTTGTTGGAATGCGGACTCCGCCATGCCACTGCGTAAGTCTCCCACCCTGACGCCTGCCCTTCTCGCCTCTAATCGTCGCAATGCCGGAAAATCCACCGGCCCCCGAACCGCGCGGGGGAAGGCGTGGTCGCGGCTGAACCGTATGCGGAACGGAATGCGCTCGCCCGAATACGTCTGCTTTCTCGAAGCGTTGCTGGATGCCCCGCCGGGATATGTGCAAGAGACCGCGGAGGCCCTGCTAGGGTCCAAACCAGTTATCCATCCCCTGTTCAGGGAGTTTGCAGAGTTATGTGTTCAAATTGAAACCGACATCTGTGGTGAGCAGCTCGGGTGGCGCGACCGAGGGGAATTAAGAAAGAATTCTTTTTTCTACGTTCGAAGCCGGAATGTTATTGAAAACAAAAGGCAAGGGAATTACAAATTGCAACAACCCCAGCAACCCATTGAAAAAAAGCCGGTTGCAACAATTTCACGGAAATTTTCGTTAAGTCACGCAAAAACAAGGAGATACCTTGGCTTTACGAGTCCACGTGGAATGCACGCGCAGGTTTTACGGCTCAAGATGGGGTCAAATCGACAATTCACAGCGCCAAATTGCACTTATTCGGCGCATCACCCGGTTTCAAAATACGAGGCGCTGCTTTGCGCATCACCAACCACAAACCGGCGATCGCCAGAGTCGCCTTGACGCTCAGCGGAGGCGCGAATTAGAATGACCTATTCCTTTTTGCGCATTTTTGCAAGATGAGGGGGGTTATGTTGGACGGTCCGATTCCCGAGGGGCTTACTTTTGACGATGTTCTGCTGGTGCCTGATAAATCTGCGGTTTTACCGACGCAGGTTGATACTCGCACGCGGATAACGCGCAATATTAGCGTGAATATTCCCATTGTTAGCGCCGCCATGGATACGGTCACGGAATCGCGCCTGGCGATTGCCCTGGCGCAGGAGGGCGGAATCGGGATCGTCCATCGCAGCATGTCGATCAGCCAGCAGGCGCTGGAAGTGGACAAGGTCAAACGCTCCGAAAGCGGCATGATTGTTGATCCGGTCACCATCGGCCCCACCAACCGGATTGCCGACGCGCTGGAAATCATGAAGAAGTACAAGATTTCCGGCGTACCGGTCACGAAAGATGGCAAGCTGGTGGGAATCCTCACCAACCGCGACCTGCGCTTCGAAGATCGCCTGGACCTGCGGGTGGAAGAGGTGATGACCAAGGAGAACCTGATTACCGTCGCCATTGGAACCACTCTGGAAGAGGCCGAAGGGATACTGCACCGGCACCGCGTGGAAAAACTTCTGGTCGTTGATGATGCCTATAACCTCCGCGGGCTCATTACTGTAAAGGATATTCAGAAGAAGCTCAAATACCCCAATGCCTGCAAAGACGAGCAGGGCCGCCTGCGCGTGGGCGCCGCACTGGGAGCCACGGGCGATTACCTGGAGCGGGCGGCGGAATTGGTGAACGCCAAGGTGGATTTACTGGTCATCGACACTGCCCATGGCCATTCCACGCGGGTGCTCGAAGCCGTGCGGAACGTAAAGAGCAGGTTTCCCAACGTCGACCTGGTGGCCGGCAATGTGGCCACGTACGCGGGAGCCTGCGACCTGTTGCAACTGGGTGTAGACGGCGTGAAAGTGGGGATCGGCCCCGGTTCCATTTGCACCACGCGCGTAGTGACCGGCGCCGGCGTGCCGCAAATTACCGCCATCTCCGAGTGTGCGCGCGCCGCCGCCAAGGCTGACGTACCCATCATTGCCGACGGAGGCATCAAGTTCTCGGGCGACGTACCCAAAGCCATCGCCGCGGGTGCAAGCTCAGTAATGCTGGGCAGCCTGTTTGCGGGAACGGAAGAAAGCCCGGGCGAGACGATCCTCTACCAAGGGCGCAGCTTCAAGTCGTATCGCGGCATGGGATCGATTGCCGCCATGACGGCGGGATCCGGCGATCGCTACATGCAGGAGAAGGAAGTCGCCCGGGGCGAGGTTTCCAAGCTGGTTCCGGAAGGCATTGAGGGGCGCGTTCCTTACAAGGGCGTGCTGGCAGACCTGGTTGCCCAACTGGTGGGCGGATTGCGCTCCGGCATGGGGTATTGCGGCGCCGCCAACATCAAGGAACTGCAGGAACGCGGCCGCTTTGTGCGCATCACTTCCGCCGGCTTGCGCGAAAGCCACGTGCACGACGTCATCATCACCAAGGAAGCTCCGAACTACTGGCTGGATTAATTTCCGGCAGTCAGGCAAATAGCAGGAGCACGCCGGCAGCTAGTGCGAGGACGCTGGAAAGCGCAAAGGGCGCGACAGGCGAGTAGTGCTGCCAGATCCAGCCGGCCAGAAGGCTGGCGGGAAACGCCGCGACTCCCACCACCCAGGTAAACACGCCGAAGACCGAAGCCCGCGAATCGGCTGGCGCCAGGTCGGCGATCCAAGCTTTCATTACCCCTTCAGTCAACGCATAATAACTTCCATATACCGCAAACAGGAACCATACCAGTTGCGGGCTCCGTGACAGCGCGAAGCCGGCATACACGACCGCATAGATCAGGTAGCCGGCCACGATCAGCCACCGGCGCGGCACCCGGTCGGAGAGCCTCCCGGCCGGCCAGCTCAATGAGGCATAGACGATGTTGAACAGAAGGCCCAGCGCGGGCGCTGTCCATGCCTCCATGCCGAGGTTTTGCGCGCGCAGGACCAGGAACAGATCCGAGGAATTGCCGAGAGAGAAGAGGGCCAAAGCGGCGAAGATCAGAAGCAGCCTACCCCGCGGGAACAGGCTGGAGCGCCCTTTCGAACTGGTGGATCGCGCCGGGGCGGAGGCGGGCTTGCGGACTTCCTTAACACCGAACCAAACCAAGGCTATACACACCACGCCGGGGATCGCCGCCATCCAAAAGACGTCGCGAACCTTCCCGGCAAACAGCCGCAGGAACAGGATGGCGCTCAGAGGTCCCACAATGGCGCCGGCGGTATCCATGGCCTGGCGCAGACCGAAGCTTGAACCGCGATCCGCAGGATCAACCGAATCCGCGATCAACGCATCGCGAGGAGCACCTCGAAACCCTTTGGCGGCGCGGTCGGCAAAGCGAATCCAGAAGACATGCTGCCATGAATGCGCGATCGCCAGCAGTGGCTTCACGAGATTCGCCAGCGCGTAACCCGCGGCGGTCAGCGGTTTGCGCCGGCCGGAGAGATCCGAAAGCCAGCCGGAGAGCAGCCGCGAAAAGCTGGCGATGGTCTCCGCCGCGCCTTCAATAAGACCAAAGGCCATGGGAGGCGCGCCCAATACTGTTACAAGGAACTGCGGCAGGAGCCAGTAGCTCATCTCCGTGGAGGTGTCATTGAAGAAGGCCACCCAGGCGAGGATCCACACGTTTCTTGGGAGATGAGCTTTCCGCTTCGCAGGCGTGGGGGTTTGAGCAGGGCGTTCATTTCCCATGACAATGCCTTCCCTACAAAAGCAAATCCCGGCCCGAAGTGTAATCTTCGGACCGGGATCGTAAAGCTTAGGGCTATAAACTGATGGGGCTTTGCGCGACTACTTCTTCTCGCCGCCCTCTTCTTCCGGAGGAGGCACCGGCTCCTGGGCCTTGGCTTCTTCCGCCGCCTTGCGCCGTGATTCAACCTTCTTGGCGCGCTTGGCGGACAGCCGCTGCAGGACTTCGTTATCCACAAGCTCGAGGACAGCTACGTCTGCGCCATCACCCTTCCGCCAGCCAGCATGCACCAATCGGGTATACCCACCGGCGCGCGTTGCATAGCGCTTGGACAACTCCTCAAACAAGAACTTCACAGCATTGGGGTTAAGCAGGTAAGCGGCTGCCTGCCTGCGAGCTGCCAAGTCACCTTGTTTGGCAAGAGTGATCATCCACTCCGCCAGCGGACGAGTTTCCTTGGCCTTGGAGACAGTCGTCTCAATCCGTTCCTTCTCAATCAGCGAAGTCACCAGATTCCGGAGCAGCGAACGCCGATGCTCCGTCTTCCGGCTCATTCTTCTTCCTTGATTTCGATGTCGCATATATGTCGATTACCTATCCCTATACTTGTGGCTGAGGCGGCTCCGGAGCCGGAGTCATCGGGTTGCCTTTCTCATCAAATTTCAGTCCCAGACTCAACCCCATGGCCGTGAGAATCTCTTTGATTTCATTCAGAGATTTCCGCCCGAAATTCTTCGTTTTCAGCATCTCCTGTTCGGACTTCTGAACAAGCTCCCGAATCGTGGTGATGTTGGCATTCTTCAAGCAGTTATAGGAGCGAACGGACAGCTCCAATTCTTCCACCGACCGGTCCAGGTTCTCGTTATGAACGGGCGTTGGCCGATCCGCCGCCACTTCCAGGACTTCCGGCTCTTCCTCGAAGTTGATGAAGATGTTCATGTGGTCTTTGATGAGCTTGGCACCCAGGCCCACGGCATCCTGAGGAGTAATGGCACCGTTCGTCCAGCAGTCAAGTGTCAGCTTATCGTAATCCGTCATTTGTCCCAAGCGGGCTGCTTCCACGGTGTAATTCACTTTGCGCAGGGGTGAATGGACGGAATCGACGGGGATGTAACCAATAGGAAGATCCTCATCAAAGTTCTTTTCCGCCGAAACATACCCGCGGCCGGACTTTACCCGCATTTCGATGTTCAGAGACCCACCTTCGCTTACGGTGGCGATATATACATCCTTATCAAGGACATCCACGTCCGCGTCTTCCTGAATCATCCGTGAAGTCACTTCCCCCGGCTTGTCCACATGCAATTGGAGCGTCTTGGGGCCCTCGGCACTCATCTTCAAAGGAATCTGCTTCAAATTCAGAATGATATCCGTGGCGTCTTCAACAACGCCCGGGATGGATGAGAATTCGTGCATGACGCCTTCGATCCGAACCGCGGTAATGGCCGCGCCCTCGATCGAAGATAGCAGTACGCGTCGCAGGGCGTTGCCAATAGTGGTCCCGAAACCACGCTCAAAGGGTTGCGCGGAAAACTGTCCGTACTTATCCGTCAGCGTATCGGTGTTTGCTACCAGCCGCTTCGGTTTCTGGAATCCCTTCCAAAGCATCGCTTTCAAACCTCCCTCGCGGCCCACCTTGGCGGGCCACCTCTCGTACACGCCGATCTCAACTACTTGGAGTAAAGTTCGACGATCATCTGTTCCTGGATCGGGAAATTCACGTCTTCGCGCTTAGGCAGCGAGATAACCCGCGCCTTCAAGCCTTCGCGGTCCAATTGGAGCCAGGGCGGAACACTTCGGCCTCCGGAAAGATCGAGTGCGCGTTGCACCGCCGCCAACTTCTGGCTGGGTGCTTTCAAGGCGATCTCCTGGCCGGGAACGACGGCGAACGAGGGGATATCAACCTTGTGCCCCGAGACCTGAATATGGCCATGGCGCACCAATTGCCGAGCCGCCGCCCGCGAAGAAGCCAGGCCCAGCCGGTAAACGGCATTGTCCAACCGCCGTTCCAGCATCAGCAGCAAATTTTCGCCGGTGACGCCTTTCATCCTCGCCGCCTTCTCAAAGTAGCTGCGGAACTGGTCCTCCAGGATACCGTAGAACCGGCGCAACTTCTGCTTCTCGCGGAGCTGAAGCCCGTACCCGACGACCTTGGGCCGACGGGATTTCCCATGTTGTCCGGGAGCGAAGTTGCGCTTTTCAATCTCGCACTTGTCCGTCAAGCAACGCTGTCCCTTTAGGAACAGCTTCATTCCTTCGCGCCGGCATAGCCGACAAACTGCCTCACGATATCTTGCCAAACTAACCTCCTAAGGAGCGAAACCCGAACTTCCGATATCGTCCTAAACTCTTCGGCGCTTCGGCGGACGGCACCCGTTATGTGGAATGGGTGTCACGTCTTTGATATTCCGCACTTCCAGACCCGCCGTGGCCAGTGCTCGGATGGCCGATTCACGTCCTGCTCCCGGCCCTTTCACCCGCACTTCAACGCTGCGCATGCCGTGGTCGCGGGCGGAATTTGCCACCCGCATCGCCGCCTGTTGCGCGGCGAAGGGGGTACCCTTGCGCGAACCCTTGAAGCCCATCGAACCTGCGCTCGCCCAGCAGATCACCCGGCCGTCGGAATCCGTAATGGCAACGTGGGTGTTGTTGAACGTGGCCTCAACATGCACAATCCCAACGGGAACAATGCGCTTTTCCTTCTTCTTAAAAACCTTCTTCTTGCCTGCTTTTGCCGCCGCTTTCGCCATGAATCCTCACTCAAGAATTTGGTCCAGTCAAACCCAACTAAGTCTTCGACATGGCCTTTTTCTTATTGGTCACCGTGCCCTTGCGCGGACCCTTGCGCGTGCGCGCATTGGTGTGGGTGCGCTGGCCACGTGCCGGAAGGCTGCGCCGATGCCGCATGCCCCGATACGATCCGATTTCAATCAAGCGCCGGATGTTCATCGCGGTTTCTTTGCGCAGATCGCCTTCCACCGCTCCCTCTTCTTCCAGGATCTGGCGGATTTTGCTTGTCTCTTCTTCTGTCAGGTCCTTCGTCTTCTTGTTCGGATCGATTCCCGAGCGCATGAGAATGGAAAGTGACCGGGCACGGCCGATACCGTAAATATAAGTCAGCCCAATTTCCGCGCGTTTCTTGGGCGGCAAATCCACGCCCGCAATTCTTGCCATTTCAACCCTCCCGTCTCATCCAACTTTGCTGCAACGCCAGAAGAATGCTGGCGCTTGGCACCGGGACATACTCATCCCTGCCGCTGCTTGTGCTTGGGGTTCTCACAAATAACCCGAACCACTCCACGCCGTCGAACAATCTTGCACTTCGTACATATCTTCTTTACTGACGACCGCACCTTCATGGGGTTTCCTCTCACTCCGCGGGGCGCCGGACGCCACCCCAAACTTACCTGTCTCTCTACAGTAGCATGGACGCGCTGCCCAATCACAGTGTTGTTGCTGTCGGCGTTTTCACCCCGCCGAATTGTGATGGCGCGCTCACTTGTACCGGAACACAATCCGTCCCCGCGTTAAGTCGTAGGGTGACAACTCCACCGCAACTTTGTCGCCAGGGAGAATGCGAATGAAGTTCTTCCGCATCTTTCCTGAAATGTGAGCCAGGGCTTGGTGTTTGTTGTCCAATTCAACTCGAAACATTGCATTGGGTAACGCTTCCAGCACCGTAGCCGTAACCTCGATTGCATCTTCCTTTGCCATACATCTCTGGGGCCTCAACCCCGGCGCTGCGTCCAATGGACAGGACGAAGCGGGGAGAAACTAAATTCGTGTCAGAACGTCGGGTCCATTTTTAGTAACTGCGACCATGTGTTCAAAATGGGCCGACAACTTGCCGTCCGCAGTGACCGCGGTCCAATTATCATCCAGGACTAGCACGGCAGCTCCGCCCGCATTCACCATGGGCTCAACGGCAAATACCATACCCTCTTTCAACAGAGGCCCATGGCCGGCGTGGCCGAAATTGGGGATTTGCGGTTCCTCGTGCATCGCCTTGCCGATCCCATGGCCCACAAACTCTCTTACCACCGAATAGCCATTCTTCTCCGCATATTGCTGCACGGTCGCGGAAATATCACCCAGACGGTTTCCCAGCCGCGCTTTTTCCAGCGCCAAGTCCAGAGATTTTTCGGTGACCGTCAGCAAGCGTTGAGCCGCTTCGCTGATCGTTCCCACCGGAACAGTGATGGCAGAATCGCCATAATAGCCATCCAAAACCACGCCCATGTCCAAGCTAAGGATATCGCCTTCCTTCAGCGTGTACCGGTCAGAGGGGATCCCGTGAATTACTTCGTCGTTCACCGATGCGCACAGGCAGCAGGGATAACCACGGTACCCCTTAAACGCCGGTACTGCCCCCAGTTCCTTCAGCCGCTTAACTACGAATTTTTCCAAGTCAAGCGTGGTGACTCCCGGCCGCACCTGCTCTCGTATTTCACCCAGGACCTGCCGGACCATTCTACCGCTGCGCCGCAGTTTCTCAATTTCCGCCGATGACTTGCAAATAATCATGACTTTGAAAGAAAATCCGTCACTCCCTTGGCAATCGCCTCAGGTTCCTTATTCCCATCCACGGCCAGCAATACATTCTGGCCTTGATAGTACTCAATCAAAGGCCTGGTCTGTTCGTGATACGCTTCCAGCCGCTGGCGGATGGTGGCCTCATTATCGTCTGCCCGGTGCAACAGCTTCCCTCCGTCCTTATCGCAAATCCCCTCAACCTTGGACGGATTAAAGTAGATGTTGTAGATCTCGCCACACACGGAGCAAGTCGCGCGGCCAGTGAGTCGCTTCAGGAGTAATTCCTCACTCACCTCAATGTCGATCACCAGTGGCAATCCTTTGCCCCTCGCGCCGAGCATTCGTTCCACAAACTGCGCCTGCGAAATCGTCCGTGGAAATCCGTCGAGGATGAAACCCTTCTGGCAATCCGCCTCGTTGGTGCGCTCTTCCACGATGCCGCACACCACTTCATCAGGTACCAGTTCGCCGGCTTCCATCTTGGCCTTAGCCGCCAGTCCCAGCGCCGTCTGTCTCTTCACCGCGTCGCGCAGGATGTCGCCGGTTGAAATCTGCGGGATACCAAAATGCCTGGCAATTTCCCGCGCTTGTGTTCCCTTCCCTGCCCCAGGGGCTCCTAGGAGAATCAGTGCATGCGCTCGCATTGCTTTCCTCCGAACGCCTCATCAAGAAGACCGCCGTCCCCTGATCCTGCCCTTTTTCAAAAACCCTTCGTAATGCCGCATTATGAGCTGAGCTTCCACTTGCTGCACGGTGTCCATGGCGACTCCCACGACAATTAGAAGCGAGGTCCCGCCAAAGTAGAAATTCACGTTAAGGCCGTGCAATATCCATCCCGGCAAGTGAGAGTCAAACCATCCGGCGCCCATCCAGCCCGGCAGGTGGTTCAAACGAAGCCCCGCCAGCATAAGTTCTGGAATTAGCGCAACCAGTGCCAGATAGAAGCCACCGACCCAGGTGATTTTTGTCAGAACATCATCCAGGTAGTCAGCGGTGCGCTTTCCTGGCCGGATTCCCGGCATGAACCCACCCTGCTTGCGGACGTTGTCCGCAACTTCATCAGGATTGTATACAATCGAAAGGTAGAAGTGGGCAAAGAAAATAATCATTATGACGTACGTCAGCGTGTAAAGCGGCTCCCCGTAAGCAAATACCTTGGAAAACCACGATAAGCCGGCGCCGAGATAACGGACGATAAGGATGCCGCTTTGATCGAGACGAAATAAACTAAGAGTCTGCGGAAACGTTAAGATTGAAACCGCAAATATGATCGGCATTACGCCGCCGCTATTTAACTTGAGCGGAAGGTGAGTGGAAACCCCACCCATAATTCTGCGCCCTACCACCCGCTTGGCATATTGGATGGGGATGCGCCGTTCCGAGCGTTCCACCAGGACAATCCCGGCGACAATGGCCAGCATGAATGCCAGAAGCACAAAGAGCAAAAGCAAATTCCAAGTATGATTAACAAAGACCTTTTCATAAAGGTCTGCCGCTGCGCGAGGCAACCCCACCACAATTCCGGCAAAAATCAATAGTGACATGCCGTTACCGATTCCGCGCGCAGTAATCTGTTCGCCCAACCACATTATGAATATGGACCCGGTCGTCAGTGTCAGCACCGTGGTAAAAACGAAACCAACCCCGGGATTATTGACCAGCGCTACCCCAAGGGCAGTCTGTTTCTCCAGTGCGATGGCGATGCCAAAAGCCTGAAAGGCGCTCAACCCCACGGTTAACCAGCGGGTATAGTCGGTGATCTTTTTGCGGCCCAGATCACCTTCCTTCTTGAGTTTTTCAAGATGGGGTGAAACCACAGTGAGCAATTGAAGGATAATCGATGCCGTGATGTACGGCATGATTCCCAAAGCAAAGACCGTCAGGCGCCGCAGGCTGCCGCCGGAGAACATCGCCAGCAGTCCAAACAGCGATCCCGCCAGTTGACTAAACGCCTGCTCAAAGACATCAGCATTAATGCCGGGCGTGGGAATAAATGCTCCCAACCGATACACGGCAAGCATCGCTAAAGTAAAGAGGATGCGTTTTCGTAGATCTGGAATCTCGTTGATGCTTTTCAGAGACTCGAGCATTACGAAATGACCTCGGCCTTCCCGCCAGCTTTCTGGATTTTCTCCAGGGCGGACTTGGAAAATAAGTGTGCGGAAATTTGCAGCGGAGCCTTCAATTCCCCGTCGCCGAGAATCTTCAGCCCATCACCCAATTTCTTGACCATGCCACAAGCGACAAGCAATTCCGGCGTAATCTTCTCTTCCGCCTTGAAATTCTCAAGGTCTTTCAGGTTCACGACAGCATAAATCTTACGGAAAATATTGGTAAAGCCCCGCTTGGGAAGGCGACGGCTTAGCGGCATCTGCCCGCCTTCGAAGCCCGGCCGCATGCGCATACCAGCCCTAGACCGCTGGCCCTTGGCTCCGCGAGTGGCAGTCTTTCCGTGTCCTGAACCCATTCCCTGACCGACGCGCTTGGAGCGCTTAGTGGCCCCAACCGGTGGTCGAAGTGTTCCGATGTGTGTCGACATATGTCTTCAGCCTGTTCCTTGTTCGCCTACGCCGGCTCGCTTTCCTTTGGCGAAGATTTCTTCTTCTTACCCGCGCTTGCGGATTTAGCCTTGGGGGACTTAGCTTTCACCCCGGCCACCGGTTCTTCCGTAACATCCGCAGGTGCAACAGCATCGCCGGAAACTTCAGTTGTCGCGGCCGGGACGGCCTCTGCGGGCGCTGCCACCGGGGCGTAAACCGTATATTCCGGTATCGAAGCCCAGGCCGGCGGTACAGGTTCCGGCACAACCTGCAACATGTGGGGCACGGCAGCTACGATTCCCCGAATCTGCGGCGTATCGGGGCGCACCACAGTGTGGTTCATCTTGTACAAGCCCAAGCTGCGCACGATTGTCTTTTGGTGGTAAGTGAGCCCGATTCCACTCCTTACCCACTTAATCCTAATCATCTTGAGGGTCTTTTCCGCCACAGTTGCTCAACCTCGCTAGATTTCTTCCGGACCTTTGCCGCGCGTATTGGCAACCTCTTGCAGGTCGCGCAACCGGAGCAAAGCGTCCATAGTCGCCTTCACTACATTGTGGGGGTTGGTGGTGCCCAGGGATTTGGTCAGCACGTTTTGGATCCCCGCCGCCTCCACCACTGCACGTACCGCGCCCCCGGCGATCACTCCCGTTCCAGCCGGTGCAGGCTTCAACAAGACTCTGCCTGCTCCGTAATGACCCGTGACGATGTGGGGAATCGATCCGTGCGAAATATTCACTCGACTCAGCGATTTCTTCGCAGACTCGATCCCTTTGCGAATTGCCATAGGCACTTCGCGGGCTTTGCCGGAACCATAACCGACAACGCCGGCGCCATCACCCACGACGACAAGCGCCGCAAAACTTAGGTTCTTACCGCCTTTGACGACCTTGGTGACGCGATTGATAGCAATCACCTGGTCCTTGAGCTGCAACGTATTCGGGTCAATCCGAGTGGCCAAATCTTCCTCCCGCCGTATCCCCTAGAATTTCAGCCCCGCTGCACGTGCAGCGTCGGCCAGGGCTTTGACGCGCCCGTGATAGGCATAGCCCCCCCGGTCAAAAACCACACCGGGAATTCCCGCGGCGATGGCGCGTTGGGCCACGACTTGGCCCACCACCTTTGCCGCGGCAATGTTGCCTCCACCCTGCAGTGTTGTGCGCACTTCGCTGTCACGCGAGGACGCCGCCACCAGGGTGTGGCCGCTGGTGTCATCAACCACCTGGGCATAAATATGCTTGAGCGATCTAAAAACATTCAAACGTGGCGACTGTGCCCGTCCGCTCACTTGGGCGCGGATTCTTAAGTGAATCCGCCGGCGTGTCACGTCTTTTGAAACCATCTGTAACATCAGAAGCTCTCCGCTTTTCGTAGCGCCAGGCTTCAGCCCGGCACATGTACCGCCCTAAAGGGCGGCGCTACCCCGCTTTGCCAGTACCACCCGCAGCTCCGGCAGCCTTACCGACCTTCTTCTTCAGGCGCTCGCCAGTGTAGCGTATGCCTTTGTTCTTGTACGGATCGGGGGGCCGCAATCCACGGATCTTGGCAGCCACGTGCCCCACCACTTGTTTATCCGCACCGCTGACAACGAGATGTGTTTGTTTCTCCACGCTGATGGCGACCCCATCGGGAATCGGAAAATCGATGGGATGCGAATAACCCAGTGTGAACGTCACCGACTTACCCTTGGACTCGGCGCGATAGCCGATCCCAACGATATCCAGGTGCTTTTCAAAGCCCTTGGTCACGCCTACGACAGCGTTCGCAAGCAGGCTTCGAGCCAGTCCGTGCAACGCGGCCTGTTGGTCCGTTTCGCGTTTCAGGAGCAAATGCCCGTCCTGCTTTTCCAGTTGAATTCCATAGGGTAGTGGAATCCGTAAGGTTCCCTTGGGCCCCTTCACCTCCAGCGACGATCCATCGGGCTGAACGGTAACTCCCGCGGGCACTGCAATTATCTTTCGGCCTATTCTCGACATAGTAGCATCACGTTCCAATTGTCAAATCAACGGCTCGGAGTTCAACCTCCGGCTTTATTTCCCGGCTCCGAACTTCGGACCGGGACTTACCCGTTAGGATACGCTGCAGAGCACTTCGCCACCCACGCCCGCCTTGCGAGCGGCCTTGCCGGTCAAGACTCCGCGCGGGGTCGTGAGAATGCTCACCCCCAGGCCTCCCAGGACACGGGGAACCGAATGCGAGTCCACATACACGCGCCGGCCGGGCTTGGAAACTCGATCCAGGCTGGCGATGGCATTGGTGCCGTCGGCCGCATACTTCAAGAAGACCTTCAAGACCTTCTTCTTGCCTTCGTCGCCGACCTTGAAGTTGCTGATGTAGCCTTCTTCCTTCAGAATGCGCGCCAGCTCCACCTTGAGCTTCGAGGAAGGCATATCCACGCGCGGATGACGCGCTTGAATCCCGTTACGGATTCGAGTGAGCATATCGGCGACAGGATCAGTTACTGCTGACATAGGACTCCCGCTTTTGCGCTGGCTGGACTACGTGTCCAGATGTTACCAGCTTGATTTTATAACGCCGGGGATATCGCCCCGAAGCGCCAACTCTCGAAAATGGAGACGGCACATCTTAAACTTGCCGATGTAACCGCGCGGCCGCCCACAGATCAGACAACGATTCCGGTGCCGGATCTTGAATTTCGGCTTCCTGCGCAATTTTGCCATCATGGAAGTACGAGCCACGTTTTACCCCCCTGCCTTTTCGCCGGCCTGCGCCGCGGTTTGCCGGCGTACCGCTTCCGAACGGAAGGGCATGCCCATGTGCCGCAGTAGCGCCATGGCCTCAGCATCGGTCCTGGCATCGGTTACGATCGTAATGTTCATGCCTTTGGTCTTGTCGACCTTCGCATAGTCAATTTCCGGAAATACCAACTGGTCCTTAAATCCCAGGGTGTAGTTTCCCCGCCCGTCGAACGCTCGCGTGGAGACGCCGCGAAAATCGCGAACGCGCGGCATGGCGACACTGGTCAGGCGGTCAAAGAATTCATACATGCGGTCCCCACGCAGGGTGACCATTACACCGATGGGCATGTTCTTCCGCAGTTTGAAATTGGCAATCGACTTACGCGCCCTCGTGATAACCGGTTTCTGCCCGGTAATCTGTCCCAATTCGTGGGCGGCAGAATCCAGCAGCTTGGCGTTTTGAATCGCTTCTCCCAAGCCCATGTTGACCACTATTTTCCGCATGCGCGGGACTGCGTTCGCGTTGCCGTAGTTAAATTCCTTCACCAGGACCGGCACGACTTCCTTTTGATATCGTTCTTTAAGTCTCGGAGCCATGATTGCGTTCTTTCCTCCCGGCCTTTACTTATCTAAAGATTTTTCGCACTTGGCGCAGATGCGCGCCGTCTTGCCTTCCGCCATGCCGCGGTGCTGGATTCGCGTGGGCCCGCAATCGCTGCAAACCAGCGCCACGTTGGAAACATGGATAGGGCCTTCCTTCTCCAGAATCCCGCCTCGAATCTGTTTTTGGGGGTTGGGCCGCACGTGCTTCTTTACCATGTTCACGTGCTCGACAAAAATCCTGTTTTTGCCAGGCTCAACTTCCAGAACCCTTCCCCGTGTCGGCTGGCCGGCAGGTCCCCGGCTCCGCCCCGCAATCACTTGCACGATGTCATTCTTATGGATATCCATTTAAAATCCCCTTACAGAACCTCGGGCGCCAAAGAAACGATCTTCAGGAATTTCTTCTCGCGCAGTTCGCGTGCCACGGGCCCGAAGACGCGCGTCCCGACCGGTTCGTTCGCATCAGTAATCAGCACGGCAGCGTTTTCATCGAACCGGATGTAGCTGCCATCGCGCCTCCGCTGCTCTTTCCGCATTCGCACGATGACGCATTTCACAACCTTGCCTTTGGGAATGGCACTGTCAGGAGCAGCTTCTTTGACTGCCGCGGTGATGATGTCTCCCAACCCGGCCTGCAATCCCACATCGCCGCCCAGGGGAAGAATGCAGGAAAGTTTGCGCGCTCCGGAGTTGTCCGCCACCTGAAGAATGGTCCGCATCCCGATCATACTTGCACCTCCGGCACGGGCGCAACGAGCGTCGCCTTGGCGATAATCTCCACCACGCGCCAGCGCTTACGGGCGCTCATGGGACGAGTCTCCTCGATCCTCACAGTGTCGCCCACCCGGCACTCATTCTTTTCATCGTGGGCCATAAAGTTCTTGGAGCGCCGCACGACCCGCTTATAGAGTGGATGGGTGACCTGCCGCTCCACGGTAATCACCACGGTCTTCTGCATCTTATTGCTGGTGACCACCCCGACTTTTTCCTGCCGCCTGCCTTGGTTGGCGCTCTGCGCCTGTCCGCCCGCTATTTCCGTCACCTTGCACCTACTTCGTTTGGTTTGCGCCGCTCTGGCGCTCACGCATCAATGTTTTTACTCTAGCGATTCCCTTACGCAGCTCCCGGACGGCAGTTACGTGTTCGGATTGCCCACCCGCCATCTGGAACTTCAGCCGGAAGAGTTGGTCGGAAAACTCGCGGTCGCGAGTTTTCAGCTCGGCATCGGTCCATTCCCGCATTTTTTCTGCGGGCCACTTCCATTTCTTGTCCTTCTCCAGCTTCATGAGCTCCGCTCCACGACCGGTTACACTGACTGGGCGCGCGATACAAACCGTGTCGGCAGTGCCAGTTTGTGACTGGCCAGCCGCAGGGCCTCCCGCGCTTCCGTTTCCGGTACGCCTTCCATTTCAAATAGCACCCGTCCCGGCCTTACCACCGCCACCCAGAACTCGGGGGCGCCCTTGCCTTTTCCCATACGGGTTTCGGCAGGTTTCTTGGTGACCGGCTTATCGGGGAATATCCTGATCCAAAGCTTTCCACCGCGCTTAATGAAACGCATGATGGCCACGCGGCTGGCTTCAATCTGCCGGTCGGAGATCCAACCCGCTTCCATAACCTTCAGCCCGAAGTCGCCGAAGGACAGGTCAGAACCCCGCCAGGCCTTGCCGCGCATTCGTCCGCGCTGTTGCTTTCTGTATTTAACTTTGCTCGGCATTAACATAAGGTCATTCTCAGTTCTTGATATTCAGCTCGCAGTCGCACGTCCCGGCTGCTTTGGTTACGCGCCAGGAGCAGCCACCGGGGGCTTCTCGGGCGTTACGACAGGAGCGGCAACCGGCTCTGCTGCTGCGGGTACGGGCTTTCGCTCCACCCGTCGCCGTTGCTCCAGGATCTCACCGTTATAAATCCAGCACTTCACTCCGATCACGCCGTAGGTTGTATGGGCTTCGGCCTGACCGTAATCGATATCCGCCCGCAGGGTGTGCAGGGGCAACCGGCCTTGCAAGTACCATTCCGACCGCGCTATTTCCGCGCCGTTCAGGCGGCCACCGCAACGAATCTTGATTCCTTTGCAGCCGAATCGTAAGGCTGAGTCCACGGATTTCCGCATGGCGCGCCGAAAGGCAACGCGTTTTTCCAGTTGCAGGCATATTGCTTCCGCCACAAGCTGTGCGTTCAATTCCGGGCGGTGAACTTCCTGAATGTTAATCGGAAGCACTTCGCGTCCTGTGCGCTTCTGAATCTCCTGCCGGAGGCGGTCGATTTCCGCACCCTTGCGGCCAATGATAATGCCAGGCCGCGCGGTAAAAATGGTCACCTTAAGCTTGTTGCCGGGGCGCTCAACTTCAATCGACGCCACGCCCGCAGCGCGAAGCTGGTCTTTGAGCCGCTTCTTAAGCTTCAGGTCTTCGTGGAGCAAGTCGGCGTAATCTTTCTTGGCGTACCAACGCGACTTCCACGTTTTGTTGTATCCCAAGCGGAACCCAAAAGGATGAACTTTCTGACCCACCCTATGCCTCCTTCATTTCGCCGGCGGCGCTGTGCCCTGCCCGTATCGGACCGGACACTCTCACCGCTTTCTAAGCTTCCGGCGCTGCCACCACCAAGGTGATCGAACTCGTCCGGCGCTGATATCGATAGGCGCGCCCCATGGGCGCAGGCCGGACGCGTTTCTGCCGCGGACCTTCATTAACAAATGCCTTGGAAACCACCAAGTCGTCAACGTCAAGGTGCTCGGCCTTCTGCTCAGCGTTGGCAATGGCCGACCGCAAAATCTTCTCGACGTCGTGTGTGACGCGTTTCTTGGTAAAATTCAAAACACTTAATGCCTGGCTGACGCTCTTGCCGCGGATAAGGTCTACGACCAATCGTGCTTTCTGCGGCGAGACTCGCATGTTCTTATAAGTGGCGCTAGCTTCCATCGATTCACCTGAATTTCGTGGTCAAAGACCCGAAAATGACCTGCTGCCTCACGCACCGGCGGGAGGCGCGGTTGATTTAGTACCACCGCTGACTGGCGGCGGTGCTGCCGCCTGGGCTGCTTTCTCCGCCGCGACTTTCACCCCGTGACCTTTGAAGGTTCGGGTCGGTGAGAACTCTCCCAGCTTATGTCCCACCATATTCTCCGTGACGTACACGGGAATGAACTTCTTACCATTGTGGACGGCTATCGTGTGTCCGATCATCTCGGGGAGGATCGTAGACCGCCGCGACCAGGTCTTTACGACCTTCTTCTCGAACCGCCGATTGAGCAGTTCGATCTTCTTCATCAAGTGATCGTCCACAAACGGACCCTTTTTCAGCGACCTTCCCAAGTTGCCCTCCCTTTATTTCTTCTCGCGCCGCTTGACAATATAACGGTCCGTAGACTTATTGTTCCGTGTCTTGTAACCGCGCGTCGGCTGGCCCCAAGGTGTTACGGGATGGCGGCCACCGGAGGTCTTACCTTCTCCACCGCCCAGCGGATGATCCACTGGGTTCATGGCAACGCCGCGCACCGTTGGTCGAATTCCCATCCAGCGCTTCCTGCCAGCCTTGCCGATGGTAACATTTTCGTGGTCCAGATTTCCGAGTTGCCCAACCGTGGCCACACACTCAATCAATACCTTGCGAACCTCGCCTGACGGCAGGCGCACCTGGGCGTATTCGCCCTCTTTGGCCAGCAATTGCGCCGCGCCACCGGCACTCCGCACCATCTGTCCGCCCTTCCCCGGGCGCAATTCGATATTATGAATCATGGTGCCCACGGGGATGTTCTTCAGAGGCAGCGAGTTGCCGGTTACGATATCCGATTCCGGGCCCGAGACCACATGGTCTCCGACTTTCAATCCCTGAGGATAAAGGATATAACGCTTTTCGCCATCGGCATAGCTCAATAGGGCGATAAAGGCCGAGCGGTTGGGATCGTATTCGATCGTCGCCACGCGCGCAGGAATACCGGTCTTGTCGCGCTTAAAGTCAATCACGCGGTATTGGCGTTTGTGCCCGCCGCCACGGCGCCAGATCGTCAGTTGCCCTTCGTTGTTCCGCCCCGAGATGCGGGTCTTGGACTCCATGAGCGGCTTATAGGGCTGCGAGGTCGTGATCTCTTCAAATGTCAGGCCAGTTTGAAACCGGCGTGTTTCCGTATAGGGTCGGTATGTTTTGATTCCCATAACCTTCATCTTCCGCGGCGCACGCCGCTTAGCTCATCAAGCTTGCTTACGCGTTCTCCGTATACTCAGGAACTTTCTCTCCCGACCGAAGCTTGACGTAAGCCTTCTTCCATTCCGGGCGATGACCGACCGTGCGGCCCCGGCGGCGCTCCTTGCCTAAGAAGGTCGAAGTGTGCACCGATTCCACTTTGACTTTGAAAATGATTTGTACGGCTTCCTTGATTTCGGTCTTGGTCGCCTTCGGGTCAACCTTGAAGCACAGGGTCCGACTGGTCTCTTTAACCGCCAGACTCTTCTCGGTAACGATGGGTTTTTGCAAAACCTGGTATGGACTCCTGTTCATCGCAGCGCCTCCTGGAGCCGCGTAAGAGCCCCCTCAGAAATCAGAAGCTGATTGTGGCTCAGCACGTGGTAAGGATGCAATTCGTGCCGCCGGACCAGGTCACAGCCCTTCACATTCCGCGATGAGAGTTTAAGGTTGCTGTTGACTGCGTCGTCCACCACCAGCACACCCTGCTCCAGTCCGAGCTTCGCCAGCGCCCCGGTGAAACCCTTGGTCTTGGGCTCGCCGAGATTGAATTGATCCACCACGGTCAGCTTGTGTTCTTGAAATTTTGTCGCCAAAGCCGCTCGCAGCGCGCCTCGCAGCATCCCTTTCGGAAGCGCATAGGAGTAATCACGCGGTTGAGGGCCATGGGCAATCGAGCCATGCCGCCAGAGCGAGCTGCGAATGCTTCCCGCGCGAGCCCGGCCCGTTCCCTTCTGCCGCCACGGCTTCTTGCCGCCACCGCGCACTTCGCCGCGGCTCTTTGTCGCGTGGGTACCGCGACGCTCACTGGCCAGGAACTGCTTGACCGATTCCCAGAGCAGACTCTGATTGGGCCGCGCGCCAAATATTTCGTCGGCGATCTGCAGATCCCTCAGCGTTTGCCCTTCAAGATTTTTTACTTCCACGGTTGCCATGTTCGTCCTTCTGCATGCGGCCTGCTGTTACTTATGCGGCGCCTTGGCCTTGTGTACCACCACGTATCCGCCTTGGGGACCGGGCACAGACCCTTCCACCAGGAGCGTGTTGTCATCCGCCAATACCTGAACCACCCGCAGGTTTCGCGTGGTTACCTGCGCATTGCCCATATGCCCTGCGGCGCGCATGCCCTTGGTAACCCGTGAGGGGAATGCCGAAGCGCCAATCCCACCTGGTGCACGATGAAACATGGAGCCATGCGTTCCGATGCCGCCACCAAAATGGTGCCGCTTTTGGACTCCCGCAAAACCATGTCCCTTCGAGGTGCCGACGACGTCTACCAGGTCGTTGACAGCAAAAACATCAACCAGTACCTTGTCGCCGACATTGACCTCCCCACCGTCTTGAGCCAGGCGCACCTCACGAAGGAAACGCACAGGATTCGCATTCGCCTTCTTGAAGTGTCCCTCAATCGGCTTCTTTACATGCCGGGGGGGAGGCAGTTCCACCAGTCCGAGTTGCGCAGCATCATAACCGTCGCTCTGCGACGTCTTGCGCTGCACCACCACGCATGGACCCGCCTTCAAAACTGTCACGGGTATCACGTCGCCGTTTTCAGCGAAGATCTGCGTCATACCGAGTTTCTTACCCAATATCGCATTTACCATGTTAATCACTTGTCCCTTGTCACTTGTCATTTGTCATTTGTCCGTTACCAGGCTTCTCCTGCCAAGGACAAAGGACAAAGAGCAAGGGACGTACTTACTTCGTGTGTTCTTTGCCAAACGCCTTGATTTCGATATCCACACCCGAAGGCAAATCGAGCTTGGTTAATGCCTCGATGGTTCCTGAGGTCGGCTCCAGGATATCCACCAGCCGCTTGTGCGTTCGAATCTCGAACTGCTCACGCGACTTCTTATCCGTATGGGGCGAACGGAGCACGCAATACTTGTTCTTAAGCGTGGGTAGAGGAATCGGCCCTGCCACCTGCGCGCCCGTGCGCTTTGCCGTCGAGACTATTTCCGCTGCCGACTGGTCAAGAATTCTGTGATCGAATGCCTTAAGGCGAATCCTAATTTTCTGATGAAGCATCGTTATTTCAACCCTCGGCTCTTAGCCAGCAGCTTCCAGCCACGCCGTCTTACTGACGGCTGAACGCTGATTGCTGTCCACTCTACTTTTTAATTTCGGCGACGGTTCCGGCGCCGACAGTGTGGCCGCCTTCGCGGATGGCGAAGCGCAGCCCTTTCTCCATGGCGATGGGCGTGATCAACTCGATTTCCAATGTTACGTTGTCGC